>JAPPLJ010000055.1:11956-72451 GCA_028819475.1 Rhodospirillaceae bacterium | reverse complement strand
GAATCCTCTTCAGAGGGGGAAGTGGCCGAGCGCAGCGAGGTCGATGGGGGTGTCCCTGCGCCTGTATGACTGTGCCAAGTGTTACGACACCCCCACCTGACCTCCCCCTCTGAAGAGGGGGAGGGATTGCGTCGCGGACCCGAGCGGCCTGTCGCAGGGGAATCCATGGGCCGGGCTCCGCCGGGCCGGTCTTTCAATAAAATTTCCTTTTTTTCGATAATATTCCTTGACACGGCAGGTCCCGCGCCCTATATCGGCTCCGTCAACGCCCGAAGTGCGCCTGCTGCGGCCGGCCGACATCCCCCCAAAGAAAGAAGCAAACGAAGAAACAGCCGGGGGACCGTGCGGGACCCTTCCACCCTTCCCGCTTTGATCCGCCGCCGATCGGTCATCCGATCCGCCGCCCTGTGCGCCATCGGGCTTGACGGCCGGACGTTATCCGCTTCGATCCTCCGGTTCGACCCTCCGATTCCGCCGGGCCATCGCGCCCCCGATCCTGCCCGGCGGCGCCGCCCCCGGTATCGACCGGCGCTCGCGCCCGGCCGGGAGGCAGGAAAATTTCCTATCTGGATTATTTTCTTGCCCTCCCGAACGGCGTCTTTCCAACGATTCCAAAGGGTTAGGGCTGCCGGACGCACAAAAAAAGTAAAAGAAAAAAATTGAACATTCATTCAAAATCCGGGCGCTTTCCGGTGTCCGTCTTCAGCCGCGAACGTCCCGGGCGCCGGCCAGGGACTGCACCAGACGCACCAGGTCCGCCTGCCGCGAGAGGCCGTGCTTGGCGAACATGTGCTTCACATGCGTGCGGATCGTGCTTTCCTTGCGGCCGGTCGCCTTGGCGATCTCTTTGACGCTCATGCCCCGGGCCAGCAGAACCGCCACCCGGCTCTCCGTCCGCGTGAGGCCGAGGGCAGCTGCGGCCGCGGCGGGATCGACACCGGCCCCGCCGGCCGGGTCGACGATCAGGACCAGCGCCGCAACCGGCCACGCCGGGTGGTCCGTCTCCTGCCGGTCCACCGGAATCGCGTGCAGCACCAGCGGCGGCAGCGCGCCCGGGCGTCTCACGATCGTCAAGCCGCCGGCGCCACGAACTCCGAGCGGCGGCAGGGCGCGGCCCAGGATTTTCTGGAGACCGTCATTGTTCCGCCGCGTGCGGGCGAACAGGAACCCGTCTATGTCGAACAGACCGTCGCCGGACCGCAGCAGATCGCGGGCGCGGTCGTTCGCCGCCACGATCCGCCCGCGCGCGTCGAGCTGGACGACGCCGAGGCCGCCGGCCTCGAGCAACTCCGTCAGCGTGGCGCCCAGGGCGCCCGCGCCGGCCAGGGTCTGCCGGACGTGCACGGTCTGGCGGATATGGGGCAGGAGCATCCGGACCGCATCGAGCTGCGCGGACGACCAGCCCTCCCCGTCCACCGGGTCGTTGACCTGCCACATGATGCGCGAGCCGCCGGGCCCGTCCAGGCGCACGTCGATCCCGTTCCCGGCATGGGCGAAGGTCCGCAGGGCGTTGTAGGCCTCCGAGGTCTTGCGCTCTTCGTCGGTGTAGAGCTCGGTGACGGGGATCAGCCGGTTGAAGGGGAGGCGCCGCAGGCGGGGCACCCCTTCATCCACGGGGAGGTAGGTTTCCATCCAGAGGCGCTCCAAGTCCCGGCGCCGTTGTCCGCGCAGACAGGTCCACATCAGGTAGAGCCGGAAGTCCTCGTCCGTCTCCCCGTCGCCGCACGCCAGGGTGCTGCCATGCGTGCCGAGGGCTTCGTCGATCAGCGCGGCGGCGCCCGACCAGTCGGCGGGGTCGAGGGCCGCCTTGTGCAGCGCGGCGAGGATGCGCTCGAACGAACCTTCGACGATCATCGGGGCGTCGCCGGTTGCCGGCGCCGTACCGGCCCTGTGCCCGCCGTTCGCGCCGGCGCTGGACGCCTTCCCTGATTCCGTATTGTCTCTGCGACTTTCGACATTGCTGCTGCCCGCCCGCAGCCGGAGAACCGCCATGCGCGGCACCGGTTCGGGTATGGAATCCTAGGCGGTCGCGCAGCATTTGTATCTCCCCAATATTGGGGAGATTGACGGGAAATTCCCACGGCGCCCCGGAAATCCGGGGCAGGATGGCGGGCTACGGCGCGTGCAGGCGGCGCCATCGGCCCCGCCGGGCCGCCGGTCGCGACAAACTCTACCGTGACGGCCGGTGGGGCCCTGTCGCACAACGGGCGCACAAAAGGCGACCTTCCCGCCCGCAATCCTCCGGAGCCCGCCATGCCGCTTTCCGAACCCGCCTCCCGCGAGCTGCTCCATACCCGCGCGATCGAGATGCGCGGCTATATCCGCGACGACGGGCTGTGGGATATCGAGGGCCATCTCACCGACAACAAGAGCTACGGCTACGACGGCGGCTTCCGCGGCTGGGTCGAGCCGGAGACGCCGGTCCATGACATGTGGATCAGGCTGACGGTCGACGACGGTCTCGTCATCCAGGCCTGCGAGGCTGCGACCGATCTCCACCCCTACGCGGTCTGCCCGGACATCACTCCGTCGTTTGCCGCGCTGGCCGGCATCCGGATCGGCGTCGGCTGGATGCGCGAGGTCCGGCAGCGGGTCGGCGGGCGCAAGGGCTGCACCCATCTCGTCGAGATGCTGGCCCAGCTCGGCACCGTGGCCTTCCAGACCCACGTCGCGAAAAGCCGGGTGAAGGGCCGCCGGAAGCCGGATCCGGACAAGCCCCGGCGCAAGCCGCTCGTGGTCGACACCTGTCACGCGATGGCGAGCGACGGCCCGATCGTCAGGGAACGCTTCCCGGAATTCTACACCGGCGCCTGACCGCCCGACGCCGCCGAAACGCATGGCCTTGCTGCCGCGCCGGCTCTACGGCGCCGCGCGGACCGTGGCTTTCCGGAGGATTCCAGGTCGAGCGGTGACGCGGGAAATTGGGCGGAACTGCACGGTCCGACGGAATGATTTCGTCCATTCCGCAAAATAGATTGTTAAAATATTCAAGATTTCTCAATGAGTTAGATAATTTAATTCAAGTTTTACTCATTTTTGTTTGACAACGTTTTGAAAATCTGTATAAATCACCAGTCGGGCCTGAATGAACACTCATTCAGTCTCATTAGTTTGGTGATTTTGTCTATGGACAGATCGCCGTTGGAACCAACGCCCACAGGGCGTTTTTTCCGTCACTCCTCATCAGCGACTCCAAGGGCGGCCTCACGGCCGCCCCTTTTTTGGGACTATATCCGAGACTATAGATTTGCGGCCCACTGTCGTTCCGATTGCCGCCGCCGTTACCTATTCCTCAGTGCCACCCCGGATGGAGCGAAGCGGAAATCCGGGGTCCAGAGTCGTCCGGCACCACACAGCAATACGGACAATCCTTTTTTGCCGGAGTGAGGAACGTCAGGGGCTACTTGGGGTTCGGAGGGGCCGGCGCGTCCAGCTTGAGCGCCAGCGCGTGGACCGGTCCGGCCAGTTCCTCCGCCAGCGCGTCGTAGACCCGGCGCTGCCGTTCGACCCGGCTCAGGCCGTCGAAGGCCGCCGCGGTCATGAAAACGCGGAAATGCGTCTCCCCGCCCGGGCGCGCCCCGACATGGCCCCTGTGCATATGCGATTCGTCGACCACGTCGAGCGCGGCCGGCGCAAAGGTTTCGGCGAGCTTGGCGCGGATCCTCTCGGCGACGCTCATCGGCGGATCCTCCGCTTGAGACAAACAGGTTGTGGACGGCGGCACCGCCACAGCGGCACAAGTGGCGCCTGTCCGGCCGCCCGGTCAAGACGTTCCGTTCGCCCCGTCCATTCACCGCGGCCCGCCCGCCGCTTCCCTGCCCCGTTATATGACCGACCCTGCTGACACTCCGCCGGCCGACCGGCCGGCCCCCCATTCGGCGGCCGCCGCCTATGGCCTGCTCGGCGTGGTCGTGTGTTTCTGGGGCGTCAACTGGCCGATAATGAAGATCGGCCTGGTCTGGCTGCCGCCCTTCTGGTTCACCTTCCTGCGCCTCGGGCTGGGCGCGGCGACGCTGTTCATCCTGCTTGCGCTGCTGGGACGCCTCAGGGTCCCGCCGCGCCACGACTGGCCGATGATCGCGGTCGTCGGGACGATCCAGATCGGACTGTTCATGACCCTGGTTCACTGGGGCCTGCAATTCGTACCGGCGGGCCGCGCCGCCCTGCTGGCCTATACGACGCCGATCTGGGTCGTGCCCGGCGCCATCCTGTTTCTCGGCGAACGGCTGACCGCGCTGCGCGCGCTCGGCCTGCTGGCGGGCCTGGCGGGCCTCGCGGTGCTGTTCAATCCCATGTCCTTCGACTGGTCCGATGTCCGGGTCGTGATCGGCAACGCAATGCTGCTTGCCAGCGCACTGTGCTGGGCGACGGGAATCGTTGTCGTCAAGCGCCATGTCTGGCGCTGCACGCCGATGGACGCCGTGCCGTGGCAGTTGCTGATCGCCGCGGTGATCGGGCTGGTCATCGCCCTGGCGGGCGACAGCGGCGCCGCGATCGAGTGGAACGCCGGCTCCGTTCTGGTCCTGCTCTACAACGGGTCGCTGGCGACGGCGCTCGCGGTCTGGGCCGTCATTTCGATAAACCGGGCGCTGCCGGCGGTCACGACCTCGCTTGCCATGCTCGGAGTCCCGGCTGGCGGGCTGCTGCTGAGCGCCCTGATACTGGACGAACCCGTGACCGTTTCATTGCTGCTCGGCCTCACGCTGATTGCCGGCGGCGTCGCCATCGTCGCCTGGTCGGATCGAAGGGAAACCCTCACCGCGACCGGGGCCTGACCGCGCCGCCGCCGGGCCGCGGCCTTCCTCTCCTTGTGCCGGGCGAAGCTGCGCGCCATAGTGCAGCATGCGCAAAATCCCGCTCGAAACCTTCGACAATCTCGGCGAATCGCTCGGTTTGCGGAAACCGGCGCCGGGCAGGATCTGCGACCACCCGACCTGTACCGAGGCCGCCGGGCACCGGGCGCCCAAATCGCCGGCCGCGCTCGACGACTACTACTGGTTCTGCTTCCCGCACGCCGCCGAATACAACAAGGCGTGGAACTATTACAAAGGCCTGAGCGAGGAGCAGATCGAGCGCGAAATCCAGCGCGATACCCTGGGCCGCCGGCCGACCTGGCCGCTCGGCATGCGCGTCGGACGCATGGCGGACGGGTTCGACGCCGTCGACGCCACGCTGGGCGAAACGGCCGGATTTATCGGCCCGAACGGCCGGCGCAGGGCGGGATCCGCCGCCGCGCGCCGCGCCCGGGGTACGGCAGAACAGCGCGCGCTCGAGACCTTGCAGTTGACCGGCGCGGCCGATATGACAGAGGTGAAGGCGCGCTACAAGGCGCTCGCCAAGAAATATCACCCCGACGCGAACGATGGCGACGCGGCCGCGGAAAACCGGCTGAAGGCCATCAACGAGGCCTATACGGTTCTGAAGAACAGCCTGGGCGCGCCGCGCGGCCGCTGACGACCGCCCCGCCGCCCCGGCCGGAGCCGACGCCACCAACGAAAGGCGAAACAGTGAGCAACGCCCCCGCCAGCACGGCCGACGCCGCGCCGATGAGCGAGATCGTCGTTTCCGACCCGGACATCAAGGTGCATGTCCGGCAGACCTTCGGACTCGACATCGACTGGGAGGTGCCGGCGTTCAGCCAGCAGGATTCCCACGTCCCGGACATCGACCCCGCCTACTATTTCGATTACGAGACGACGCTCGCGATCCTCGCCGGCTTCGCGCACAACCGGCGGGTCATGATCCAGGGCTATCACGGCACCGGCAAGTCGACCCATATCGAGCAGGTCGCGGCGCGCCTCAACTGGCCGTGCATCCGCATCAACCTGGATAGCCACATCAGCCGGATCGACCTCGTCGGCAAGGATGCCATCGTGCTGCGCGACGGCAAGCAGATCACGGAGTTCCGCGAAGGGATCCTGCCCTGGGCGATCCAGCGGCCGACCGCTCTGGTGTTCGACGAATACGACGCCGGCCGGCCGGACGTCATGTTCGTGATCCAGCGGGTGCTGGAGGTCGAGGGCAAGCTGACCCTGCTCGACCAGAGCCGGGTGATCCGCCCGCACCGCTCGTTCCGCCTGTTCTCGACCTCGAACACGGTCGGCCTCGGCGACACGACCGGCCTGTATCACGGCACCCAGCAGATCAACCAGGGCCAGATGGACCGCTGGTCGATCGTCGGCACGCTGAACTACCTGGAGCACGAGGCGGAGGTGAAGATCGTCCTCGCCAAGGCGCCGGAGTACGACACGAAGGAGGGCAGGGAGAAGATCGGCGCGATGGTGGCGGTCGCCGACCTCAGCCGCTCCGGCTTCATGGCCGGGGACATCTCGACCGTGATGTCGCCGCGGACGGTCATCATGTGGGCGCAGAACGCCACCATCTTCGGCGACCTGGGCTATGCCTTCCGGGTGACATTCCTCAACAAGTGCGACGAGGTCGAGCGCCCGACTATCGCGGAATACTACCAGCGCTGCTTCGGCTCGGAACTGCCGGAGAGCGCGGTCAAGGCGGGGCTGGCCTAGACAGCCGGGATGCGAGCCGGAAGCCGTGCGAGATCCGAACGAACCGCTTGACGTCCTGCTCCAGGTAACCGGCGCGGCGATGCGCGCCATTTCCCGGGAACCGGAGCTCAACGTCACCTTTGCGCAGGACGGACCGCAGGCGTCCGGCCACCAGGTGCGCCTGGCGCCGCCGCCGCGCGACCTGAACTATATCGACGTCTCGGAAATGCGCGGCCACAGCGATTCGATCGCCCTGCGGCTGCGCTATCACGACGAAGAGACCCACATCCGCCGCATGCCGCGCACCGACGTGGCCCGGCAGGTCTACGATTGCGTGGAACGGGCGCGCTGCGAGGCGATCGGCGCGCGCCGGATGGTCGGCCTGCGCGAGAATCTGGCCGCGGCCCACCAGCAGCGCTGCCGGGAGGAAGGCTTCGACCGGATCACCGAGCGCAGCGAAGAGGACCTGCCGGAAGTGCTCGGCTATCTGGCGCGCGAGGCCTTCACGGGCCAGCCGCCGCCGCCGGCCGCGCGCACGATGGTCGATCTCGCGCGCGCCACGCTGGAACGGCAGATCGGCCGCAACCTCGACCGGCTCTCGGACCTGGTCGAGGACCAGGACGAGTTCGCCCGGCTGGTCCGCAAGCTGATCAGCGACCTGCATCTGGAGGACGACGCCCAGCCGTCCGACCGGGATCAGGACAGCGAGGACGACGACGAGCAGGAACAGGGCGGCGGCGAGAGCGACAGCCAGGGCAGCGACGACGGCGACGATTCGGCCGATGCCAGCATTCCGACCGAAGCGATGGAGTCGGACGAGACCGACGACGCCGACGGCACCTCCGACGGCGCCGACGCCGAATACATGTCGGACGAGGGCGACGACGAGCCGGCGGGCCCGAGCCAGGTTCCGCGCCACGACCACAACCTCAACCCGGACGACCGGAACGCCTACCGGGTGTGGTCGACGGCGCATGACGAGGTCATCGCCGCCGAAGATCTGTGCGACCCGGAGGAGCTGGCCCGCCTGCGGCAGAATCTGGACCAGCAACTCCAGCATCTGCAGACCGTCATCGCAAAGCTGGCCAACCGGCTGCAACGCAAGCTGCTCGCCAAGCAGAACCGGTCGTGGGAGTTCGACCTCGAGGAGGGAATCCTGGATACGGCGCGGCTCGACCGGGTTGTCATCAACCCGATGGATCCGCTGTCCTACAAGCAGGAGACCGATATCGAGTTCCGCGACACCATCGTCACCCTGCTGATCGACAATTCGGGCTCGATGCGCGGCCGGCCGATCTCGGTGGCGGCGGTGAGCGCCGACATCCTGGCGCGCACCCTGGAGCGCTGCGCGGTCAAGGTGGAGATTCTCGGCTTCACGACCCGGGCGTGGAAGGGCGGACAGGCGCGCGAGGCGTGGCTCGCAGCCGGCAAGCCGGCCAATCCCGGTCGCCTGAACGATTTGCGCCACATCGTCTACAAGGCGGCCGACGCGCCGTGGCGGCGGGCGCGCAAGAATCTCGGCCTGATGCTGCGCGAGGGCATCCTCAAGGAGAATATCGACGGCGAGGCCCTGCTGTGGGCGCACAACCGGATGATCGGCCGGCCCGAGCGGCGCAAGATCCTGATGGTGATTTCCGACGGTGCGCCGGTCGACGATTCCACCCTGTCGGTCAATCCCGGCAACTATCTGGAGAAGCATCTGCGCGACACGATCCAGTGGATCGAGGCCATGTCGCCGGTGCAGTTGCTCGCCATCGGCATCGGCCACGACGTCACCCGCTACTACCGCAGGGCGGTGACGCTGGTGGATGCCGAACAACTCGGCGGCACCATCATGGACGAGCTGACGGCCTTGTTCGACGAGGATTCTGCGGCGCCGGTACGGACGCGGCGCCGGGCGGCGTAACGTGCCGACCCTGCTGGCCCGCAATGCGCGCGTCCTGGCGGTCATGGACGACGCCGGGACGGAAATTCCCGACGGCGGCCTGTTCTGCCGCGACGGCGTCATCGAGCAGGTCGGGCCGTCCTCCGACCTGCCGCAGACGGCGGACGAAATCATCGACCTGAGCGACCATGTCGTCGTTCCCGGCCTGGTCAACACGCACCACCATCTGTGCCAGAACCTGACCCGGGCGGTGCCGGCCGCGCAGAACGCGCCCTTGTTCGGCTGGTTGCAGACCCTCTATCCGATCTGGCAGCGCATGGGGCCGGACCATATCCGGATCTCCGCCCTGGTCGGGCTGGCGGAGCTGGCGCTTTCCGGCTGCACGACCTCGTCGGACCATCTGTATCTCTTTCCCAACGGCGCGCGGCTGGACGACCAGATCGGCGCGGCGGTGGACCTCGGCTTCCGCTTCCACGCCACCCGCGGCGCCATGAGCATCGGCGAGAGCGAGGGCGGCCTGCCGCCGGACAGCCTGACCGAGGACGAGGACTTCATCCTGAAGGACAGCATCCGGGTCATCGAGAGCTTCCACGATCCGGAGCCGATGGCGATGGTGCGCGTCGCCGTCGCGCCGTGCTCGCCCTTCACCGTGAGCCAGGACCTGATGCGCCAATCGGCCGTCCTCGCCCGGCAATACGGCGTGCGCCTGCACACCCATCTGGCCGAGAATGTCGAGGATATCGACTATTCCCTCGAACGCTTCGGCATGCGGCCGGGGGACTATATCGAGGATGTCGGCTGGGCCGGCGAGGATGTCTGGCACGCCCATTGCGTCCGGCTCGACGAGACCGAGACCGCGCTGTTCGCCCGGACCGGCACCGGCATCGCCCATTGCCCCGGCTCCAACATGCGCCTCGCCAGCGGCATCGCGCCATTGCGCGCCTGGCTCGATGCCGGGGTGAAGGTCGGCCTCGGCGTAGATGGCTCGGCCTCCAACGACGATGCCCATCTGCTGGGCGAGGCGCGGCAGGCCATGCTGCTGCAGCGGGTCAAGGGGAATGCTGCGGAACTCACCGCGCGCGAAGCCCTGCGCGTCGCCACGCGGGGCGGCGCCTCGGTCCTCGGCCGCGACGACATCGGCAGCCTGGAGCCGGGCAGGGCGGCGGATTTCGCGGCCTACGACCTGAACCAGCCGGCAATGGCCGGGGCGGAGTGGGATCCGCTGGCGGCCCTGGTCTTCTGCCGCCCGCCGCGCGCCGCCTGGACCGTCATCGCCGGCAAGCCGGTCGTCCGCGAAGGCCGGATCGCCACGGTCGACATGGCCCAAGCGCTCGCGGAGCACCGCCGGCTGACGCGGGAGCTGATCGACGGGCGGTGAGGGGCCGCCCGGCCGGATCGGCAGGGCTTTCAGGGCGAAAAACGTGCAGCCACGGCGTCCGCGTGGGCGCGAATGTCATCGTCATCGTGGTTTCGCCACCAATCGAGAAGGCGCCGATAGGGGCAGGAAACGAAGATCGCCTCGTCTCCGGCAACCGCGGTGGCGAAACGGCCGATTTCCTGCCGGTGCCGGGCTTTCGCTTCGTTGTTCACGGGATTTCCGCTTTTCGGCCATACGGCCGGCTCGGCATAGATATAAAACAGGACTGGCGTCAGGCCCTTGTAGGCGCCGTCGCTGTGAACTGCGGTCCGAAGCGCGAAGGCGTGTTTGAACAACTGCGCGGCGTCCAGGTGGTTGTACAGCATCGGCTCGCTCCGCAGATAGTCACGGATGCTTTCGTATCCTTTCATGTTTTCGCCCCAGACCGGGTGCCAGTAGGCGTCGCTCAACGAAGGCGCACGCTTCGTCCGGTACGGCTCGAATCGTTTGGACTCGATGCCGATAAGCGCCGACGGAGTCGTCACGAGGCAGTCGAGAACGGGATGCCGCCCGCCGGACCACGGGAAGCGGACAGTCGTTTCGAGATTCAGCGACCGGGCGGGCCAGATTTGGCCTTCGCAACCCGGCAGCGCCGGCAATTCCGACGGTCGCAGGAGAAAGAAACCGAAGGCGTTGGCGGCCAGGGCGGCGGACGATTCCGGACTGTCGAACTTCCCGGACTCGATCTCGTTTCCGGGGGCCGCATTGAAAGTGGCCTCGATCTCCGGTCCCGGAACGCCGGGCAGGAACCGTCCGGTCATCGTCTACCCCGGCCTGTGAAGCTTCGCGCCGATGACCCGCCGCTCGATGTCAACTGCGTGGGCTGCGGGGTCCCGGTCGAGGACTGGGGGACGGCCCTCAAGCCCCAGGGTCAGGTTAGCATCTTCCAGCGCCAAGCATTGAATCTCAATGCCCAGCCTGTCGTTCGAGGCCCGAACGAGGTGGGCGAAAGGAGCCTCCCAATCGCCGGCAGCGTTCCGCGTGCTCCCGGCCATATGCAGCCAGCCGCGCCACCAAGCGCTGTCGGCCAAGATTTGAACGACCGGCGGCTCCTTCACGATCGCCGTCCCGAAGCATTTCTTCGCTTCCGCGGCGATCGCATCGACATTCGCCCAGGCGATCGCCGCATACCGCAACCCCTCCATCAGCGCCAGAACCGGCGTGTCGCCTCGGCCGCTGCCGCGATCCGGTGCGACTTTCACCTCAATGACCATGAGCCGTCCGCGGTCGGTAACGCCAACGAGGTCGATCTTGCCGACCCCATGATCGGATTGCCGGGCGTTGAGAGGAACTTGGTAGTCGAGCAGGCGGAACTCTCCTCCACCGGGTTGAGGCCACGCCACATCAATGTTCCGGAGGGCGATCGCGTAATGCTCCTCCCTCCGGTTGCTCGATTTTCCTGAGGATGTGACGCCGCTGTGCCCAACAAAATAACTCTTGCTTCGGGCGGACCGCTGGGGCGCACTCCCAACGATCTTCTCGTATTCGCGGCAGAGTGCGTTCACGTCGATCCCGGCGATGTAAGCGGCGAGACCGGTCGTTCTTTTCCACTTCTCGTGCAGATAACCGGGATTTGACACAAGGATTCTCCTATCCCTGTCACAGAGAATACCCTTGTTCAGTTCGGTCAGTCAGCCGCCTAACCGACGAAAGCGATCGCCGGATTCGAGAACGATCCGATTTGCGGCGCGCGAAGCTTCGAGCCGCACCGCGGCCTCGGGAAACTCCGGGTAGGAACCCCCCAGTCATGCTAGACACTCGGAGGCCAGACCGTCGCATACTGCGAGAGGCGAACAGGGCTTGAAATGACAACCGCGATACCCATATATCCTTTATCTTAGAACTTTTCTAAATTAGGAGCATCCCCGATGAAGATCGACATCGGCATCGACGACGAAGCGCGCAGGGAGATCGCCGGCGGCCTGTCCCGGCTGCTGGCCGACACCTACACGCTCTACCTGAAGACCCACAATTTCCACTGGAACGTGACGGGCCCGATGTTCAACACACTGCACCTGATGTTCGAGCAGCAATACACCGAGCTCGCGACCGCGGTGGACGAGATCGCCGAGCGCATCCGCGCGCTGGGCGAGCCGGCGCCGGGCAGCTATTCGCAATATGCCGCGCTGAGTTCGATCGGCGAGGAGACCGGCGTGCCGTCGGCGGAGGACATGATCCGGCAGCTCGTGGCGGACCAGGAAGCCGTCGTCCGCACGGCCCGCTCGGTCTTTCCGGCGGCCGAGGCGGCGAGCGACGAGCCGACAGCCGACCTGCTGACCCAGCGCATGCAGGTCCACGAGAAGACCGCCTGGATGCTGCGCAGCATGGTGTCGTAGGTCAGGGTGCCTCCGCCCGTTCAGCCTCCATCGCCTTGAGGCCGAGCTTGTTGATCTTGCCGGGGCCGGTCTTGGGCAGGGCCTCGACGATGCGGACGATCTTGGGCCGCTTGTATTTCGCCAGGTTGGCCTCGGCGTGGCGCAGCAGGTCCTCGACGCCGGCCTTCGCGCCGGGCTGCAGGGCGAGATAGACGCACACGGCCTCGCCAAGGAAATCGTCGGGCACGGCGATGGCGGCGGCTTCGGCGACCGCTGGGTGGCTCATCATCACCTCGTCGACCTCGCGCGGATAGACGTTGAAGCCGCCGACCAGGATCATCTCCTTCTTGCGGTCGACCAGGAACAGGTATCCGTCCTCGTCCAGGTAGCCGACGTCGCCGGTGTAGAGCCAGCCGTCGCGGATCGCCTCGGCGGTCTCTTGCGGCCGGTTGCGGTAGCCGATGGTGAACTGGGGGCCGCGCAGCCGGACTTCGCCGCGCTCGCCGACCGGCATGACCTGCGTACCGGTTTCCAGGTCGACGATCTCGATCCGCGTCTCGGGCGGCACCGCGCCGACCGACATACGCTTCTTGGTCCCGTGGGTCGGGTTCAGGCAGATCGGCGCGCCCTCCGACATGCCGTAGCCTTCCATGATCTCGTTGCCGGTGCGCGCGTGCCAGCGCTCCAGCAGGTCGGCGGGGAGGGGAGAGCCGCCGCCCATGCTGTGGCGCAGCGCGCTGAGGTCGGCGTCGGCGATCGCCTCCGAGCCGAGCAGGCCGAGGAAGATCGCCGCGGGCCCGCCGGCGAAGACGGTGACGCGATGCCGGACCAGTTCGTCGATCACCAGGTCCGGCCGGTATTGCGGCACGATCACCATGGTCGCCCGGATGTAGAGCGGGAACACCAGGGTGAAATCGTGCCCCCAGATATGGAACATCGGCGCGACGTTCAGCACGGTCTCGCCGCCATATTCCAGTTGCCACATGGTGCGGGTCTGGCGGCAGAAGAAATCCAGCGAACGGTGAATATGCTCTGCGCCCTTGGGCAGGCCGGTCGTGCCGCCGGTAAAGAACATCAGGCAGCGGTCCTCGGGCCGCGGCCGCTCCTCCGGTAGCGACAGGCTTTCGTCCGCCGCCCAGGGCCAGATGTCGATGCCGCCGTCGCCGACGGTCAGCACGTCCGGCCCCCCGTCCTCCGGTCCGTCGCCGGCAAGCGCCCGGAGCCGCTCCGCGAAGGGCGGCGAACAGGCGATCGCCGCGGGGTCGACATCGGCGATCAGCCGGCCGAGCTCGCGGTCGGTGTAGCCCGGGTTGAGCGGCGCCGTCTGCATGCGCGCCGCATAGGCGCCCATCAGGGCGACCGCCGTCTCGATCCCGTTGCCCATGACCATCGCGATCCGGTCGCCCGGCGCGTAGCGCCCCGCCAGGTGATGCGCCATGCCGGCGACGGCCCGGCGGTATTCGGCGAAGGTGATCTGCCGGTCCCCGCAGATCAGCGCGATGCGGTCCGGCTCCAGTTCGGCGGCGGCGTCCAGCGCATCGACGACGGTCCGATAGCGCGGGTCGCCCTCGACGTAATCGAAGTGCGGATAGCCGGGTTTCATCGGTGCAGCTCCCTGCGGTTCGGCCCGAATATGCGGCGGCCCCGCCAGGCTTGCCAAGCCCGTCTGCGCCGCCCCTCCCGCAAACACCGCTCGTTCGCCGATGGTCAATATAACCAATTATGCCGCCCCGGACCCCGATCCGGGGCCCAGGGGCCGACCCGCAAGGCGATTGCCTGTGGCTCCTGGTCCCCGGATCTCCGCTGCGCTCCGTCCGGGGTGACAATCGAGGGTGGGTCGAGGTTTGGGGGCCGAACCGCCAGTCCTCTGCCTGTGGCCTCTTCGACAGGCTCGGGGTGGGTTCCCGGTCTCCGGCTTTATAAGGCGCCTGAGAAGCCAACCCCGGCATTCAGGCGCTAAAGCCCCAGATAGGCCTCGCGGACGCGGTCGTCCTGGAGCAGGTCCTCGCCGGGGCCGCTCAGCACGATGCGGCCGTTCTCCAGCACATAGGCGCGGTTCGCCATCTTGAGCGAGACGGCGACATTCTGTTCGACCAGGATGATCGGCGTGCCGTCGGCATTGAGCCGCTCGACGATGCCGAAGACTTCCTGGACGATGGTCGGCGCCAGGCCGAGCGACGGTTCGTCGAACATGATCAGCTCGGGCTGGCCGAGCAGGCAGCGGCCGATCGCCAGCATCTGCTGCTCGCCGCCCGAAAGGGTGCCGGCCTGCTGTTCGGCGCGCTCGAGCAGGATCGGGAACATGGCGAAGACCCGCTCCATGGTCTCCGCACTTTTCCGCCGGCCGCGTTCCAGATAGGCGCCGACCTCCAGATTCTCCCGCACCGTCAGCCCGGCGAAGATCTGGCGGCCCTCGGCAACCTGACCGACGCCGAGGTTGCAGATCCTGTGGCTGGGCCAGCCGGTGATGTCCTCGCCCTTGTAGACGATGGTGCCGGAGCGCGGCTTCTCGATCCCGGCGATGGTGCGGATCAGCGAGCTCTTGCCGGCGCCGTTCGAGCCCACGACCGCGACGATGTCGCCGGCATCGACTTCCAGCGACACGTCGTCGAGCGCCTGGGCGTCGCCGTAGAACAGGTTCAGGCCGCTGATGCTCAGAATCACAGGTCCTGGTCCCCGAGATAGCATTCCAGCACCGCCGGATCGCGCACGATCCGCTCCGGCGCACCTTCGCTGATCTTCTCGCCGTGATGCAGCACGGTGATGTGCTCCGACAGCGCCATCACGGCGCGCATGACATGCTCGATCAGCAGGATGGTGAGCCCGGTATCGTCGCGCAGCCGGCGCAGCGTCGCGACCATGCGGTCGGTCTCCGAGGGCCGCAGGCCGGCCATCACCTCGTCGAGCAGCAGCAGGCGCGGGCCGGTCGCGAGCGCCCTTGCGACCTCCAGGCGCTTGCGGTCGGGCAGGGTCAGGTTGGCGGCGTGCTGGGCGGCCCGGGTATCGAGTTCGAGCATTTCCAGGAAACCGCGCGCCGCCGCCGTGGCTTCCGCGACGGTGCCGGCGCCGTGCAGGGCCGCGACGGTGACATTTTCCAGCACCGTCATCTGGGCGAAAGGCTTGACGATCTGGAAGGTGCGGCCGATCCCGGCATGGCAGATTTCGTCGGGCCGCCGGCCGGTGATGTCGGCGCCGCCCAGCTGGACCGATCCGCTGTCCGGGTGGAACACGCCGGCGATCACGTTGAACAGGGTCGTCTTGCCGGCGCCGTTCGGCCCGATCAGGGCGGCGATTTCGCGCTCCGACACCTCGAAGGAGACGTTGTTCAACGCCAGCAGGCCGCGAAAGCTCTTGCTCACGCCGTCGACCCGGAGCAGCGCAGCCATGCCGCTCAGCCCTCCGCCCCGGGCCGCGTCAGGCGCAGCCGGGCGCACACCCAGGGCCACAGGCCTTTCGGCTTGAACAGCACGATCAGCACGACGATGAAGCCCCAGATCAGCAGCTTCAGCCCGTCCAGCTTGATCTGCGGATCGATCACGCCCCAGTGTTTCAGCAGGTCGATCGCCTCGGTCACGATCTCGCCCAGCGGCGTCAGGATGAAGGTGCCGAAAATCGGGCCGAACAGGGTGCCGACCCCGCCGACGATGGAGCCGAGCGTGGCCTCGATGGAGCGCTCGATGTTGAACACGATCTCCGGGAACAGGCTGTTCTGGTAGAAGGCGTAGAAGACGCCCGCCACGCCCGCCATGCCGGAGGAGATCGCCACCGCGTACATCTTGTAGCGCAGGATGTTGACGCCGAGCGCCTGGGCGGCCTCGGCATCGTCGCGGATCGCCTGCCAGTAGTAGCCGAGCCGGCTGCGCAGCAGGAAACGGCACAGGACGAGCGCGCCCAGGGCCAGCGCCATGATGAGGTAGTAGTACATCTCCGGCGCACCGCGCAGGTTCGCCAGGTCGATGCCGTGCCGGTCCGCCTCCGACACTTTCAGGAAGAAGCCTTCGGTGGCGCCGAGCCACGGCACATGGTCGATCACGATGCGCACGAACTCGGCAAAGGCGATGGTGAGCAGCGCGAAATAGACCCCGCCGATGGCGAAGCGGAAACCCAGATAGCCGATGAGCAGCCCCATCAGGACCGCCAGACCGACCGCCGGCACGATGCCGACGACCGGCGGCAGGCCGATGGCCGCGAACAGGTAGGCCGCGGTGTAGGCGCCGATGCCGACGAACAGGGCGTGGCCGATCGAGAGCAGCCCGGCGAAGCCGAGCATCAGGTTCCAGGACTGGCCGATCAACGCCAGGTAGAAAACGGTTATGGCGACCGTCATGACATAGGACCCGCCCCAGAAGGGCAGCAGCAGGAGCAGCAGGAGGAACGCCCCGCCGAGCCAGAGCCCGGCCGGCGAAAGCGGACCGAAGAAGCGGCGGACCGGCGTCATCGGACGGCCTTGCCCAGCAGGCCCTGGGGCCGCAGCAGCAGGATCAGGATCAGCAGGCCGAAGCTGAAGGCGGTCTTCATCGACGGCTGGAACAGGACTGCCGCAAGGGCTTCCGACACCCCGATCAGGATGCCGCCGACCAGCGCGCCGAACAGGCTGCCGAGGCCGCCGATGATGACGATCACGAAGGCGAGCAGGGTGTAACCGGGCGCCAGGTAGGGATGGACCTCGAACAGCAGCAGGATGATCGCGCCGGCCGCGCCGAGGCAGGCCGCGCCGATGCCGAAGGTGAGCGCATAGAGCCGGCTGACGTTGAGGCCGACGACCTGCGCCCCCATGCGGTTGTCGGCGCAGGCGCGGATCGCCTTGCCGGTCGCGGTGTATTTGAAGAAGGCGAGCAGCAGGGAGGCGACGATGACGGCACCGATCGCGGCGAACATCTTGGGATAGTCGATAATCAGCTCGCCGACCGCGAAGCTGTCCCACGCATAATCGACTTCCACGCCCTGAGCGTCCGGCCCGAAGATCAGCAGCAGGGCGCTGACGATCATGATCGCAATGGCGGCCAGCAGCAGGAACTGCATGTGCTCGGGCAGGTGCGAGACCCGGCTGACCACGACAAGCTGCAGGACGTATCCGAAACCGAACATGAGCGCCGCCGCCAGCGGCACCGACAGCAGCGGGTCCAGCCCGAGCCAGCGGAACATCAGCAGCGCAAAGAACATGCCCATGACCATGATCTCGCCATGGGCGAAGTTGACAATGCGGATGACGCCGAAAATGACCGAGAGGCCGAGCGCGCTGAGGCCGTAGACCAGCCCGATCAGCAGACCGCTCGCGACCGCATTGGCCAGGGTCCAGAAATCCAAGTCAGAGTCCCCCGACCCGGCCTAAGGGGAGAGCAGACCGGGTTTCGCGTGCCGTCCCGCCGCCCGCGCCGGCGTGTTTTGCAGCCGGCGGGGGCGGTTGCAGCCTGCTAGCGTTTGTTCCAGGGCCGCATCGGCCAGATCGGCTTGGCGACCGCGGCGAACTCGGGCAGCACGACCAGCGTCTTGCCGCCGCGGTTCTGCACCGCGCCGCAGGGCACATAGGGTACCTGGCCCTTCTCGTTGAACTTGATGCCGTGGCCGATCGTCGTGTTATTGCTGATATTCGTCGCCCGCAGCGCCGCCTGCAGGTCGGTGTTCTTTGTCGAGCCTGCGCGCTTGAACGCGTCGGCGACGATCAGCATGGCATCGAAGGTATAGCCCTGGTTCGCCGTGATGCTGCGGCCGGGGAACCTCTTCTGATAGGCGTCGCGCATCTTGCGCGCCATTTCCTTCTTGTAGTCGACCCACGGCACGAGGTTGACGACGTCGTCGCCGTATTTGCCGGTCGCCTTGAGATAGGGGTCCTCGTACCAGCCCGGCCCGGTGGACAGGACGCCCATCAGGTCGACGCGCTGGCGCACCAGCTCCTTGGTGATGGCGATGGCGTCGTTGAGCCGGCTGACCGCCCACAGGGCATCGGGCTTGGCGCCCTTGACCTTGCGCACCTCGGCCGAGAAATCGCGCCCGTAGGGATCGTAGGGAATCTTTTCGACGATCTTGTAGGGCATCTTGAACTTCGGCGTCAGCGCCATCAACGCGCCGGACAGGCTGGTGCCGAAGGTGTCGTTGACATGCAGCAGGGCCACGGTCTTGGGCGTCGCGCCGCCCATGGCGAACAGCTTTTTCTGGTTCTTGAACGCATCGCCGACGATCATCGGGCCGGTCGGGAAATTACGGAAGACCCACTTGTAGCCGAGCTCCGTCAGCTTCGTGACCGCCGCGATATTGACCACCAGCGGAATGTTCTTCTGCTCGCAGACCTGGGCCGCGGCCATGGTCTGGCCGGAATCGAAGGCGCCGACGATAACGTGCGCGCCGGCATTGATGAGCTTCTCCGCCTGCGCGCGGGCGACGTCCACCTTGGTCTCGGTATCGCCCAGCATGTATTCCATTTCGGGATAGCCCATTGCGCTGAGCACTTCCGGCGCCACGTCCGCGCCGCGCTGGCAATCGATGCCGATCTGCGCCTGCGGTCCCGACCTCGGCAGCAGGATGCCGACCTTGATCTTGCTCGCTGCCAGACCGTGACGCAGCGGGACGGCCGCGGCGACGGCGCCGGCGCCCGCGCCGGCCAGAACGGTGCGGCGGCTCACCGCCGATGTTTTCTTCGTCGTCATCATTTCCTCCCTCGTGCAAGGCAATTCCCGGACGAATTGAGTGTATCCGGTCGCCTCTGGTAGGTCTATAGACCGGCGACAGACGCGGGACAGGAGGAAACCGGATGTCGGATCGCGACCTGCGCGCCTTCTTCATCGGCGGCGAATGGGTGCAGCCGGACAGTACCGCGGAATTTCCCGTCTTCAATCCCGCAAGCGAGGCGCGGATCGGCACGATCGTGCTGGCCAACGAGGCCGACGTGAACCGCGCCGTCGCCGCCGCCGCCGCCGCGTTCGAGGGCTATTCGCGGACGACGAAGGCGGAGCGGCTGGCGCTCCTGAACCGGCTGCTGGCGGAATCGGCCGCCCGGCTGGAAGATCTGGCCCGGGCGATGACCGCCGAGATGGGCGCGCCGATTACCATGTCGCGCGAGGCGCAGGCCGATGCCGCGGTCGGCCATCTCAAGGCCTTCATCGAGGCGCTGGAGAAGCAGGAGGAGCGCGAGACCCTGCCGAACGGCGAAATCCTGGTGCGCGAGCCGATCGGGGTGTGCGGGCTGATCACGCCGTGGAACTGGCCGATCTACCAGATCGCGCTCAAGGTCATTCCGGCGCTCGCGGCCGGCTGCACCTGCGTCCTGAAGCCGTCGGAGCACACGCCGCTGTCGGCGGTCCTTTATGCCGAGATCATCGATGCCGCCGGGTTCCCGCCCGGCGCCTTCAACCTGATCCAAGGCGAAGGGCCGGTCGCCGGCGCCGCCCTGTCGCGCCATCCGGACGTCCAGATGATGTCGTTCACCGGTTCGACCCGGGCCGGCGTTGCGGTGACGAAGGACGCAGCCGACACCGTGAAGCGGGTGACGCTGGAGTTGGGCGGCAAGTCGCCCAACCTCGTCTTCGCCGACTGCGACCTGGAGGAAAGGGTCGTGAATTCGGTGATGGAATGCTTCTACAACACCGGCCAGTCCTGCGACGCGCCGACCCGGATGCTGGTCGAGCGCGGCTGCTACGAGGAGGCGAAGGCGATCGCGAAGGCCGCGGCAGAGGCCACGGTCGTCGGCGATCCCGGCGAGGAGGGCGAGCGCCTCGGCCCGCTGTTCGACCGCATCCAGTTCGACCGGGTCCAGGCGCTGATCCGCGAAGGGATCGAGGAGGGCGCGACGCTGCTGACCGGCGGGCCCGGCCGGCCCGAGGGCCTGGAGACCGGCTGGTATGTCCGGCCGACGGTCTTCTGCGACGTGCGCAACGACATGACGATCGCGCGCCGGGAAATCTTCGGCCCCGTGCTGGCGATGATGCCGTTCGACGACGAGGACGAGGCCATCGCAATCGCCAACGACACGCCCTACGGCCTCGCCGCCTTCGTCCAGACCGGCGATGCCGCGCGGGCGGAGCGCGTTGCGGCGCGGTTGCGGGCCGGCGCCGTCCATATCAACGGCGGCGTCTACCAGTACGGCTCGCCGTTCGGCGGCTACAAGCAATCCGGCGTCGGCCGCGAAGGCGGCATCTGGGGGCTGGAGGATTATCAGGAAACGAAAATCCTGCATTTCCCCTAGGCCGGGCCAGCCGCGCGCCTGGCCGCAGAGCGTTATCCCAAACCGTCCATGGCCGATCTGCAACGACCCGATCCGAAACCCGACACGCCCGCCACGGAGGCCTCGCCGCGCTGGCGGCTGTCGATGTCGTCGATCCTGAGTCTCAGCTTCGGCTCGCTGATCGCCGTGGCGCTGTTGCTCGTCCTCGGCTTCACCATCGTCGGTGCGACCCGAAATACGGTCAATCTGCTGCGCGAACGTGCGGAACTCGGCATCGCCCTGATCGCGAAGGAGGTGGATACCCATCTCCAGGCAGCCGGGAACCAGGCATCGTTCGTCGCCGGCATGGTCGAGAGCGGCCGGATCGACGTCGCGGACCGGGACCGGCTGGCAACCCTGATGTTCGGCGCCATGGCGGCCGATCCGGCGATCGGCGCCATCGCATTTGTCTTCCCCGACGGCGAAGCCGAAGTCGTCGACCGGCTGGCCGATCCGGCGCGGCACTACAGGGCGCAGCTCGGTGCGGACCCGCTGGTTCGACGCGGCCTCCGGTACGGACGGAGCAATGTCCGGCCCGTCTGGCTTCCGCCGGCCTATCGCCCGGACATCGAACGGACGATCCTCACCCTGGAACGGCCGATCCGGCGAAACGGAGAGTTTCTTGGGGTGCTGGCGTCGGTCATCAGCGTCGGCAGCCTGTCCGAGCGCCTGAAGAGCGCCTTCGGGACTCTCGGAAGCAACGTCTTCGTGCTCTACGGCAAGGACAGGGTTCTCGCCCACAGCCTGATGGCGGAGGGGTATCCCGGTCTGACGGTCGAGAATCCGCTTCCCCCGGTCGCCGGGTTCGAAGATCCGATTCTCGCGGCGATGTGGAAGTCCGATTCGATCCGGCCGTTGAGGATCGATCTGGAGCCGCCGCTGCAAGGGCACGCGGCCGAAATCGATGGCGCCGATCACGTCTTCGTCTACAGAAAGATCGAAGCCTTTACCGCCGTGCCGATCTTTGCCGGCGCCCATTTCAGGAGTGCGGTCGTCGCCGGCGAACTCGAACGGTTGCGCGATGCGATCGTCGTCGGGCTCGCGGCCATCGCCGCCTCGATCCTCCTCGCCGTCTTCATCGGCCGGCGGCTGGCCCGGCCGGTGATGCGCCTGTCCGCCGCCGCCCGGCTGATCGGTCAGATGAACCTCGACGACATCCGCGACCTGCCGCCCAGCCGGGTGCGCGAACTCGACCAGCAGTCGAGCGCCTTTAATGCGATGAACGGCGCGTTGCGGTGGTTCGAGGCCTACGTTCCGCGGGCGCTGGTGCGCCAGCTGCTCAGCGCGGGGAACCTGGCCGGCCTGGAATCGGACCGGCGCAACGTCACCGTGATGTTCACGGATATCGCCGGATATTCCACGATATCGGAAGGCAAGAGCGCGACCGGGATCGCCGCCCTGCTCAACCGGCATTTTTCCATCCTGACCGAGGAGATCGAGGCCGAAGGCGGCACCGTCGACAAGTTCATCGGCGACAGCGTCATGGCGTTCTGGGGCGCGCCGGAAAAGCAGAAGGACCGCGCCGTCCATGCCTGCCGCGCGGCGCTGGCGATCCGCAGCCGCATCGCTGCGGACAACGAACAGCGCGCCGCCGCCGGCGAGCAGCCCGTGCGGGTGCGCATCGGCATCCAGTCCGGCGAGGCGACGGCGGGAAACATCGGCAGCCGCAGCCGGCTCAACTACACGGTGATCGGCGATACCGTGAACATCGCCCAGCGGCTGGAACAGCTCGGCAAGCAGGTCTCGCCCGACGACGAGGTCGCCATCGTCGTCGGCGCCGCGACGGCCGCCGACGCCGGCCCGGCCTTCGCCTTCGAGCCGGTCGGCGAAATGGCGGTCAAGGGCCGCGCCGCGCCGGTGGAGGTCTACCGGCTGCTCGGCACGCAGGGCTGATCCGCGCCGCCTATGCCGCCTTCCGCAGATTTAAGCAGGCAGCCGGACCTTGCCGAAAATGTGTGCGTGCAATCAATCGGCCGGGCCCTTACACTCCGAAGCGTCGATCCTGAGCTGAAGAGCGGCGGTCGGCGTCAGCATCCGGCGCAGGAATCGACCCATAGCGCTTAATCTGTGGGAGGGAACCATGCGCGCAATTCATTTGTCCGGAACTTCGATTATGGCCGCGGCCGGGTTGCTGGCGGCGAGTCTCGCCGCGCCGGCGGCGGCGAAGGAGGCCGAACTGCGCTTCGTCTCCAACTGGGGCAAGAACCTCTATTCGGTGAAACGCACCATCGAGTGGTCCGAGGAATTCAACAAGAGCGCCGCGGCCAGGGCGGCCAAGATCAGCATCAAGTATATCGGCGGGCGCGAGGTGACGCCGCCGTTGCAGCAGCTGACCGCGCTGCGCAAGGGCGTTTTCGACATGCTGTTCGGCGCCGCCGGCTACTATCTCGGCGCGGTGCCGGAGTCCTTCGCCATCTACGGCTCCAAGATCACGCCGATGGAAGCGCGCAAGAATGGCGGCCTCGAACTGCTCAACCGAATTTATCGCAAGAAGGCCAACGCCCATGTGCTCGGCTGGGTCGCCGGCGGGGTCGGCGTCAACCTGTGGCTGAAGAAGAAGCCCAAGGTCAAGGCCGACGGCACGCCGGATCTGAGCGGGATGAAGATCCGCGGCATCGCCGGCCTGCACCGCGAATGGCTCAAGGCCATGGGCGCGACCCAGATCAGCGTCCCCGCACCCGGCATCTACAACGCGCTCGAGCGCAACCTTGTCGACGGCGCCGCCTGGCCCGGCCTGGGCATTATGGGCTTCGGCTTCCAGAAGTTCGTCAACTTCCGGGTCGACCCGATGGTCTGGCAGTTCGACAACCTGATCTGGATCAATCTCGACAAGTGGAATTCGCTGACCCAGGCGCAGCGCGATGCCATGACGACGTCCGTTATCGCCTACGAGCCGATTGCGCACGTCTTTTACGAAAAGCTGGTCGCCGAGCGCTGGGCCAAGCTCGGCGAGCAGGGCGTCAAGTCGTTCGAACTCACCGGCGCGGCAGCCCGGCGCTACATCGCGGCGGCCGAAAAGGTGCAGTGGGACCAGGTGAAGAAGCTGGCGCCGAACGAATACGACGAGCTGCGCAAGAAGTTCCCGCCGTCGCCGGTCAACTAGGCCGGTCAACTGGACGGCGGAGCAACGCCGACGCCTTGCAGCGGGCGTGCGCCACCTCGTCCGGCTCTATGACAGGCTGATCGTGGCGCTGGCGGCCGTCGCCGGCGCCATGCTCGCCGGCGTGTTCGTCATGATCGTCTACGAGGTGACGGTGCGCGCGCTCGGCTACCAGCCGCCGGCGCATACCAGCGCGCTCAGCGAATACGCCATGCTCTACATGACCCTGCTGGCCGCCCCCTGGGTGCTGCGCAAGAAGGGCCATGTGTTCGTGGAATTCCTGGCCGGTAGCCTGCCGGGACAGGTGCGCCGGGGCCTCCGGCGGAGCATTTACGTGCTCTGCATCGTCGTCTGCCTCGGCCTCGCCTATTACGGCCTGCGCGCGGCGCTCGACTACTGGGAGCGCGGCGAGCTCGATATCCGGTCCATCGTGATCGCCAAATGGGCGTTCTATGCGCCCCTGCCGGTCGGCTTTTTCCTGTGCGCCGTCGAGTTCGGCCGTTTCCTGCTCGGCGTCGACGACATGTACGACCGCGGGCCGGACATCGATACGGAAGGCATCTGACCGGCCGATGGAGTGGTACTGGACCGCCGCCATCGCCATCGGCCTCGTCGTGCTGCTGATGGGGCTGTCCGTACCGGTCGCCATCGCCTTCTTCACCGTCAGCGCCCTCGGCGCCCTCTGGGTTTCCGGCGAACCGGGGCTGGAGCAGATCGCCGTCAACGCGCCGGCGTCGATCTCCTCCTACGCCTTCGTCCCGATCCCGCTTTTCCTTTTGATGGGCGAGCTCTTTTTCCACACCGGGGTCGCCCGCCGGGTCTTCGACGCCTTCGACGCGCTGTTCGGCCGGCTACCGGGCCGGCTCTCCTATGTGACGGTGGCAAGCGGCACGGCCTTCGCCGCGCTCTCCGGCAACTCGATGGGCAATACGGCGATGCTCGGCTCGCTGCTGGTGCCGGAAATGACCCGGCGGGGCTACAAGAAGCACATGTCGATGGGCCCGATCCTCGGCGTCGGCGGACTGGCGATGATCATCCCGCCGTCGGGCCTGGGCGTGCTGCTCGGCAGCCTCGCCATGATCGATATCGGCAAGCTGCTGATCGCCGGCGTCTTTCCCGGCCTGATCCTGGCCGGCCTCTATGCCCTGCTGATCACCATCCAGGTCCGGATCGATCCGGAGGCGGCGCCGCAATATGAGGTCGTGCCCGTTTCGCTCGGCCGCAAGCTCCTGCTGATCGCGAGCCAGCTCCTGCCGATGGGCGTCGTCATCTTCGCCGTGATCGGGCTGATCGTGCTCGGCATCGCCACACCGGAGGAGTCCGCGGCCTTCGGCGTGCTCGGCGTGCTGGTGCTGGCCGCCGTTTTCCGCACGCTCACGCTGCGCGCCGTGATCCGGGCGCTCACCGGCGCGCTGCGCGTCACATGCATGGTGCTCTTCATCGTCATCGCCTCCTACGCCTTCACCCAGATCCTCGCGCTGTCGGGCGCAACGCGCACCCTGGTCGATTCGGTGGCCACGATCGAGCTGGCGCCGCTGCTCCTGCTGCTGGTCATGTTCCTGATCCTGCTCGTCATGGGCATGTTCATGGACGTGGTCTCGATCATGCTGCTGACGATCCCGATCTTCTTCCCGCTCGCCCAGTCGCTCGGCTACAACCCGGTCTGGTTCGGCTTGGTCATGCTGCTCACCCTGGAGATCAGCATGGTCACGCCGCCCTTCGGGCTCGGGCTGTTCGTCATGCTGGGCGTCGCGCCGCGCGGCACGACCCTGGGCGACGTCGCGAAAGCCGCCGCGCCCTACGTCGTCTGCGACCTGATCCTCTTCGTCCTGCTGGTCGTGTTCCCGTCCATCGCCCTGTTCCTGCCCGGCCTGATGGAGTGATCCGGCGGACGGGCGCGCGCCGCCCGATCATTCCATGAGCCCGGTCAATCCGCCTCGAGCAGGAGCGAAGCCGCCGCGATCCAGTCCGGCTTGAAGCCGAGTATCGCGACATCGTCGGAGAGCCGGGTGTTGAACAGCCGGTTGTGCCAGAGGGTGTTGCGGTAGGCCGGCTCGTCCGGCGCCATCGCGCGCACCGCGCAGGGCAGGCGCCAGGACTGGCTGAACTGGCGGAAATCGAGGCGGCAGGCCCCGATATCGACAAGCAGCGCCGCGAGCCGGGATTCCGGCAGGAACAGCGCCGTCATCTCGTCGGAAAAGCGGTTGGCGCGGTGATAATGGGTCGATTGCAGGAAGGTCAGCCCCTTCTGGTAGACCTCGTTGGGATCGTGGTTCTTCCTGACCTGGAATTCGAAGAAATCCGTGCTTTCTTCCGGGTCGCTGCGCACCAGCAGGACGATCGTGCCCTCGGAAAGCGTCCGCCCGTCCGCCGCCAGGATTTTCGGCCGCATGCCCTCGGCCGGCCGGCCGCCGTCCTCGCGCATGGCGATCTGGCGTATGCGGCACTGCCAGGTGAGAAACTGTTGGCGCAGGGTTTCGGGGGTCACGATTTCGGACATGTTTCGATTGCCGGCGGAGACGTTAGACCGGATTTCCGGCGATTGTCACGGCCTGCGCTCTGTCGCCCGAACTGTAGCGGAGGGTTTGAAACCTTCCCCTACAAAACCGATGGAACCCGCAGGCTAGGCGCCACGCCGCCACTGGCCGGGCGTGGCGCCGTGGCGGCGCTTGAGATGGCGGCCGAGGTGGGACGCGGACTGGAAGCCGCAGGCGACGGCGATCTCGGAGACGCTCATGCCGGTCTGCCGCAGCAGGCTGGCGGCGCGGTCGATCCGCAGGTCGAGATAGAACCGCCCGGGCGGCTGGCGCAGATGGCTGCGGAACAGGCGGGTGAGCTGCCGGCCGGACAGGCCGGCCGCATCGGCGATCCGGTCCACGGGCAACGGGTCCTCCAGATGCCGTTCCATCAGGAGGATGGCGTCCGCAAGGTGCCGGTTCCGGCCGGCCATGCGGATGGCGGCGGTGACGTGCTGTTCCTGCGCCGCCTCGCGAATTCTGTCGTGGACATAATTTTCCGCGACCAACGAGGCGGTTTCCGCGCCGTGGGCGGCCATGACGAAGGTGAGCATCAGGTCGAGGCTCGTGGTGCCGCCGGCGCAGCTGAACCGGTTGCGGTCGATTTCGAAGATCGAGGTGCGGATATCGAGGCCGGGGAAGCGTTCGCGGTAGGCGTCGAGGCATTTCCAGTGGATGGTCGAGCGGTAGCCGTCGAACAGTCCGGCGGCGGCGACCGGGAAGGCGCCGTCGGATATCGAGCCGATGCGGGCGCCGCGGCCGGCGGCGCGCGCCAGAGATGCGTCGAGGGCCGCCGATTTGTAGGTATGGGACCGTTCGCCGCCGACCACCGCGAACAGGTCGGGCCCGGCGGCCGATGCGCCGCCGTCCGGCAGGGGCTCGGCCGGCAGCCGGATATGGCTGGAGGAGGCCACCCCGTCTCCCGAAGGCGAATCGCTCAGGTCGCGTGGATCGGCCGTCAGGCGCCAGTCGTAGGCGCGCCTGCCGAGCACCAAATTGGCCGCCCGCAGGGCATCCACGGCGCACGACAGGGCCAGCAGCGAAAAGCCCGGCACCAGAAAGAATTCGACCGGAACAGGCTCCCTCATCGCCATTCTTGGGACTTTCCGGGAATGCGCGCGATTTGCGTCGGAATAATGCTCTTTTCCGTCCGGTATATTGTTTTTCGGCCGGATTGAAAAGCGCAGGATGCGCCCGAAATCGTGACGGTCATCCTCTATCGAGAGGCTTCCGATGAGTTTCCCGAAACACGCCCGCTATGTCGTCATCGGCGCGGGAATCCACGGCCTGTCCACCGCGTGGCGGCTGGCCGAACGCCTTGCAGCGAAGAGCAACGGCCGGGGCAGCGGCGCCGACATCCTGGTGCTTGACAAGACCGCGATTGCCGCCGGCGCCAGCGGCATCGCCTGCGGCGTCGTGCGCAACAATTATTTCCAGCCCGCCATGCGCGAGCTGATGGCGCACAGCGTCAAGGTCTGGGAATCCGATCCGAAGGCGTTCAGCTACCACCCGGTCGGCTACATGCAGATCAGCCACGAGGCGATGCGCGAGGATGTGACCAGCATCTACGAGCAGCAGAAGGCGATCGGCTACGAGTCCGATTTCATCGAGGGCGGGAAGGACTGCATGGCCTACATGAAGGGCCTGCTGTCCGACTGGCGGGCCGAGGGCATCACCTCCGTCCTGCACGAGAAGAAGGGCGGCTACGCCAACAATACCGCTTCCGTCTACGGCCTGGCCGGCAAGGCGGAGGCCCAGGGCGTGCGCATCATGACCGGCGTGGAGGTCACGGGCTTCGAGCGCGGCAGCAATTCCGACGCGGTCACCGGCGTCGTCACGGACCGGGGAACGATCAAGTGCGATCAGGTCGTCGTCGCGGTCGGGCCCTGGGTCAAGACGATCTGGGACATGCTCGACCTGCCCCGCGAAGTCTCGATCAAGGGCCCCGACGGCGCGATGCACGACGGCATCCCGACCTGGCGCTATTGGTGCCTGGAGGAGGGCGTCGTCGGCGTCGACCCGGACTATCAGAAGCTCAACGACGGCGGCATGCCGCCGGTCATCCATGTCGATACCGATGCGCCGCTGCACTCCGACGTCGACGGCTCGGTCATCACCGAGGAACCCTGGGGCATCTACTACAAGCCGGATTTCCATTTCGGCGGCGTCCAGGGCGGCGCTATGCCCTACGAAGTCAAGACCCCGGCCGACGACGTGGCGATCGACCCCTACGGACCCGAATCGCCCGAATTCATCGTCGGGGACGATTTCGCCCATATGTGGTGCTCGGCGCTCGCCTTCTGCCAGGAGCGGTTTTCCGGCCAGATCGGCAAGTTCAGGAAGGAGCCGTCGGGCGGCCTGGGCTGCTTCACGCCGGACAGTTTTCCGGTCTTCGACACCTTCTGCGAGAATGTCCACATCGTCGCCGACAGCAACCACGGCTACAAGATGATCGGCGTCGGCCATCTGGTCGCCGACGAGATGCTGGGCGAGAAGCAGGCCCTGCTCGAACCGTTCCGGTTCAGCCGCTACGCCGAAGGCAGGCTGCATCCGCTGAGCAACAGCCCGTTCCCCTGGAGCTGACCCTCCCCCCTCCATGCAACGGGCGCGAGAAAGCCCCCGCCGGAAACCGGCGGGGGCTTTTCTTTACTCAGGCGATTGGCAGGGCGCTGGAGTATCGCGCCCCGTTATCGCGCCCCCCGTTATCGTACTCGGGTCGCGGCTAATCGCCGTCGAGGGCTTCGGCGATCGTGGCGTCGTCGCCGAATTTGCCGATCTGGTCTTCGTAGTCCTTGTTCTCGGCCCGCATCTGCAGAACGTGCCAGCCGATCCACAGGACGACGCCCACGATCACGAACAGTCCTTCCGCACCCTGGAAGGGGTAAATGGCGCCGACATCCTTCAGGTCGACCGCCCAACTCTCGATGCCTGTCGTTGACATGCTTCATTCTCCTTTCTGCCGTCGGCCCGCCGGCATCGTCCGGCCGGCGGGCTTTCGGGCGTATCGGGTCGGTACCGGCCGGTCAGGCGGCCGCCGCCTTCTCGGTGGCGCGGACATCGTCCGCCGCGGCCTGCTCGTCCCGGTTGGTCGCAAAGTCGAGACCCAGCAATTCGACCTGTTTCGGGATGCGCAGTACGTTCGCCGCCGCCAGGATTTTGGCGACGACCCAGCCGGGCAGCATGCCGAGCACGAAGAACATGATGATCGCGCCGACGAACTGGCCGAGCGGGTTGATCGTGGCATAGCCCTCATACGGCGAACTCGGGTGGCCCCAGAGGACGAAGCCGCAGATCACCAGGCCGATGAAGCCGGCATAGCCGTGGACCGCCACGGCGCCGACCGCATCGTCGATCTTGAACTTCCGCTCCACCCAATAGTGCAGCTTGTAGGCGCACCAGGTGCCGAAGCCGGCGATGATCATGGCCTGGATCGGGTGGTACAGGTCGTTGCCCGCCGAGGCCGTGATGATGCCGGCAAGGCCGCCGGAGTAGGTCCAGAAGGCATTGCCCTTGGACACCAGGTAGCCGACCAGCAGGCCGCCCGAAAGCGACATCAGGAAGTTCACCGTGATCGCGCCGAGCGTCGTCGGCGTCAGGTAAATCGTCGTCGCCGTCCAGGTATCGCCCTTGATCTGGCCGTCGATTCCCTCCGGACCGATCAGCGGCACGTTGCACGCGACATAGAAGCCCCAGAAGCCGGCATAAATGAAGAACAGGCCGAGGCACACCATCCACGGATTGTGCGGATTGATGTCCCGTGGCGTGCCGTCCTTGGCGAACTTGCCGAGCCGCGGACCCAGCACGACCAGGATTCCGAGGGCGAAGCCGCCTGCGATCGCGTGGATCACGCCGGAAGCGTAGGCGTCGTGATAGCCGAGCAGCTGCACCATCCAGCCGCCATAGTGCCAGCCCCAGGCCGCGTCGATGATCCAGGCGACCGATCCGATGACGACCGCGAGAATCCAGAACGCGCCGGAATTGATCCGCTCGATCACCGAACCGGAGACGATGGAGGCCGCCGTCCAGGAGAACAGCAGGAAGGCCGCCCAGAACACGCCGGTGATCCGGTCGCTCGTATTCGGCCCCATGGTTTCCGACCAGGGCGCGTTGGGTGCGGCGTCTCCGAGCAGGAGCCCGCCGGTGATCCACGGTCCGTTCGGCACGGCCCAGTAAATCCACCAGCCGAAGAAGAAGAAGGTGATGGTGACCAGCGGGATCAGCATCGTGTTCTTCATCAGCGTGTGCATGTGGTTGCGCCGCCGGCTGGCGCCGACTTCGTACATGCAGAATCCGATATGAATGAAAAACATCAACGGTATCGTCGCCCAGTAATAGAACTCGGTGAACACCGTCGTAATGGCGTTAAGGTTGCCTTCCATGGCTCTGGCTCCCCTGGACACTCCAAACAGTATGTGATGGCGCCGGACCGGACCGGGACGGCAACAATGCCGCCGTCATCCGGCCGAAAATCGGCCGGCACCTGTCCGCGCCTGCGCAGCATGGCGCTATCTGCAAATCGCTGTCAACAAGCTTGGATGTATATGCATGTTATTGGTTTGAATTGGTTTTTCGATCTTCCCCGAATCAGACCGGTTTGGCCGGCCGCAGGCGATGGCGGGACGGCGAGTCGCCGAAGCGCCGTTTGAACGCGGTGGCGAAATGGGCTGCGCTCGCAAAACCGGTCGCGAGCGCGATATCGACGAGGCCGAGGTCGGTCTGGCGCACCAGTTCCCGGGACTTGTCGAGCCGCAGGTCCCGGTAGAACGCGCCGGCGCTGCGGCCGAGCCCGGCCCGGAACTGCCGGTTCAGCTGGCGGGCGCTGACGCCGACGACCCCGGCGAGGTCGGCGAGCGGCAGCGGATCGGCGATATGGTTTTCCATCGCCTCGATAGCGGAGAGCACGGCGGGGCGATTGGTGCCGTAGCGCTGGGCCAGGCCGGCGCGCTGCGGGCCGCCGGCGGGCCGGACTTCGGTATGCATGAACCAGTCGCTGACCTTGCGGGCGAAATCCGGCCCGTGCTGCTCGGCGATCAGGGCGTGCATCATGTCGAGCGGCGCGGTGCCGCCGGCGCAGGTCAGGCGATCCCGGTCCACGACATAGAGCGTCCGCTCGAGGAGGAGGCCGGGATGGCGCTCGGCGAGGGCGGCGGCGTGCTCCCAGTGGATCGTCATGCGCCGGTTCGCCATGACGCCGGCGTTGGCAAGGATCGCCGGGCCGCCGGAGACGCCGCCGATCGTGCCGCCGTGGCGCGCCTGGCGCCGCAGCCATTGCAGTGTAACCGGGTCTTCGAAGCCGACGGGATCGCCACCAGCCACGACGAGAGCAAGGTCGAACGGTCCGTTCGCGTCGCTGAGATCCCGGACCCGTACCGACGCTGCCGACGAGCTGTTCACGAGCGCCGATGCCGCCGGACCGGCGGCGAAAAAGGAAATGTCGTAGATCCGCCTCCCGGCCAGCAGGTTGGCGGCGCGCAGGGGTTCCGTAACCGCCGCGAAGGACATCAGCGCGAATTCCTCGACCAGAAGGATGGCAATGCGGTGGGTGGGGAAGGTCGAATCGGGCATGTCTTGATTTTATAAGAATACGTCCCGTTCCGGAAAGCGCGAAAATGAAATCGGGCGCATCAATCCGGCGTTCCCCTGAGCACGCCATGCGCTATTCCGCTCTCAGAATTCTCAAGGAAGGCCTGACCGGCAACCGCGGCTGGAAGCCGGTCTGGCGCGAGCCCGATCCGAAGCGCCGCTACGAGGTTATCGTCGTCGGCGGCGGCGGGCACGGGCTGGCCACGGCCTACTATCTGGCCACGGTGCACGGCCTGAGAGATGTCGCGGTGCTGGAAAAGGGCTGGCTCGGCTCCGGCAATGTCGGCCGCAATACGACGATCATCCGCTCCAACTATCTGCTGCCGGGCAACCAGCCCTTCTACGAGCTCTCGATGAAGCTCTGGGAAGGCCTGGAGCAGGATTTCAACTACAACGCCATGGTCTCCCAGCGCGGGATCATCAACCTGTACCACAGCGACGCCCAGCGCGACGCCGCCGCCCGGCGCGGCAACGCCATGATCCTGGCCGGGGCGGACGCGGTGCTGCTGGAGCGCGACGCGCTGCAGGAGAAATGCCCCTACCTGGACTTCGATAACGAACGTTTCCCGATCAAGGGCGGCCTGTGGCAGCCGCGCGGCGGCACGGTGCGCCACGATGCGGTGGCCTGGGGATATGCCCGGGGCGCCGACAGCCGCGGCGTCGACCTGATCCAGAATTGCGAGGTCACCGGCTTCGACATCCGCAACGGCGTCTGCCACGGCGTCGAGACGAACCGCGGCACGATCGCGGCGAACCGGGTCGCAGTCTGCGTCGCCGGCTCCTCCGGCCGGGTCATGGGCTATGCCGGGCTGCGCCTGCCGATCGAGAGCCACGTTTTGCAGGCTTTCGTGACCGAAGGGCTGAAACCGGCCGTCCCCGGCGTCATGACCTTCGGGGCCGGGCATTTCTACGTCAGCCAGTCCGACAAGGGCGGCCTCGTCTTTGGCGGCGATATCGACGGCTACAATTCCTATGCCCAGCGGGGCAACCTGCCGACCCTGGAAGACGTCTGCGAGGGCGGCATGGCGCTGATGCCGATGATCGGCCGGGCGCGCGTCCTGCGCATCTGGGGCGGCCTGGTCGACATGTCGATGGACGGCTCGCCCTTCATCGACCGGACCCCGGTCGAAGGCCTCTTCTTCAACGGCGGCTGGAACTACGGCGGATTCAAGGCGACGCCGGCGAGCGGCTATTGCTACGCCCATTTGATCGCGACGGGCACACCCCACCCGGTCGCCGCCGAGATGCGGCTGGACCGGTTCGCGCGCGGCGCCGCGATCGACGAAAAGGGCGTCGGCGCCCAGCCGAACCTGCACTAGGGGCGCGCAGGATGCTCATCGACCATCCGCTCCTCGGCCCGCGCGACGCGCAGGAATTCGTCATCCTCGGCGACGCGTCCCTGATCGACCGGCCGGACTGGCAGGCCGAGGACGCCGCGCAGCGGTTCCACGACTACCAGCATCTGCGCGACAATCCCGCCGGTGAACACCGGGAACTGTGGTTCCACGAACAGGGCGACCGCTCCTGGCTGGTCGTGACCCGCAACACGCTGACCCACGAGGTCGTCAAGGTCGAACTGGCGCGCGACGTCGCCATTGCGCGGGGGCGGGACCGGTGAGCGGCCCGTTCCGGCTCGACGGCGGCGCGCTCGACCGCAGCCGCATCCTTTCTTTCCGGTTCGACGGCAGGAAGATGATCGGCCATCTTGGCGATACTCTGGCTTCGGCCCTGCTCGCCAACGGGGTCCGCCTGGTCGGCCGGAGTTTTAAATACCATCGGCCGCGCGGCGTCTTCACCGCCGGCTCGGAAGAGCCCAACGCGCTGGTCGAGCTGCGGTCCGGCGCCCACCGCGAGCCGAACACGCGGGCGACCGTCGCCGAACTGTTCGACGGGCTGGAAGCGTTCAGCCAGAACTACCGGGGTTCGCTGCGCCACGACCTGCTGGCGGCAAACGACCTGATCGCGCCCTTCTTGTCGGCCGGCTTCTACTACAAGACCTTCATGTGGCCGAAGTCCTTCTGGGAGAAGGTCTACGAGCCGGCGATCCGGGCCTCGGCCGGCCTCGGCCGCCTGTCCGGCGACACCGATCCGGACAGCTACGACAAGGGCTTCCTGCATTGCGACCTGCTGATCGTCGGCGCGGGTCCGGCCGGCCTTGCCGCGGCGCTGGCGGCCGGGCGCAGCGGCGCCCGGGTCATCCTGGCCGACGAGGATTTTGTCATGGGCGGGCGGCTCAACGCCGAAACCCATGAAGTGAACGGTCGGTCCGGCGCGGACTGGGCGGCAGACGCCGTCCGCGAACTGGCCTCGATGGACCGGGTCCGTCTCCTCCTGCGGACCACGGTCATCGGCGCTTACGATCACGGCGTCTACGGCGCGATGGAGCGCCGGACCGACCATCTGGCGGAAAGCGGAGGCAATCCGCGCCAGATCCTGTGGCGGATCTACAGCAGGCGGGCGATCCTCGCCGCCGGGGCGACCGAACGGCCGATCGCCTTCGGCGGCAACGACCGGCCCGGCGTGATGCTGGCCGGCGCGGTGCGGGCCTATGCCAACCGCTTCGCGGTCGGCGCCGGGCGGCGCATCGGCCTGTTCGTCAACAACGACGACGGCTGGCGCACCGCGGCCGACCTCGCAGACACGGGCGTCGACGTCGCGGCGGTCGTCGACGTTCGCGATCGCGCACCGCCTGCCGGCGTTCCCGGCGCGCGGATCCTGATGGGCGGGAAGGTGGCCGCGACCTGGGGCCGCCGCGGCCTGAAGGGGATCGAGCTGGCGACCGGCGAGCGGATCGCCCTGGACGGACTCGCCGTTTCCGGCGGCTGGAACCCGAACGTCCACCTGACTTGCCATCACGGCGGAAAGCCGGTGTGGCGCGAGGATATCGCCGCCTTCGTGCCCGGCGGCAACCTGCCGGCCGGCATGACCGTCGCCGGCGCCGCCAACGGCAATTTCATGACCGCGGCGGCGCTGAACGATGGGCACGGCGCGGCCGTGGCGGCGGTGGGCGAACTCGGTTATTCCGCCGACGCCGGCGACCCGCCGCGCGCGAGCGACGAGGCTACGGAGGTTTCGGCGTTCTGGCACGTCAGGGAAAGCCGCGGCCGGGCCTGGCTCGACCATCAGAACGACGTGACGGTCAAGGACGTCGTGCAGGCGCACCGCGAGGGTTTCCGCTCGGTCGAGCATCTCAAGCGCTACACGACGCTCGGCATGGCGACCGACCAGGGCAAGACGGCGAATGTCGCGGCGCTCGCCATCATGGCCGAGCAGACGGGCCGGACCATTGCCGACACCGGCACGACCGTGTTCCGCCCGCCCTACACGCCGGTGCCGATCGCCGCCTTCGCCGGCCGGTCGCGCGGCAGGGAATTCCGGCCGACCCGGCTGACGCCGAGCCACGACTGGGCGGCGGAACGGGGCGCCGTCTTCGTCGAGGCCGGGATGTGGCTGCGCGCCCAGTGGTTCCCGCGCACGGGCGAGACCCACTGGCGCCAGTCGGTCGACCGGGAGGTATTGCAGACCCGCGGCTCGGTCGGCATCTGCGATGTCACGACCCTGGGCAAGATCGACATCCAGGGGCGGGACGCGGCGGAATTCCTCAACAAGGTCTACGCCAACGGTTTCGCGAAGCTGGCGGTCGGCAAGGTGCGCTACGGGCTGATGCTGCGCGAAGACGGCATCTGCTACGACGACGGCACGACGGCGCGGCTTGGCGAGACCCATTTCGTCATGACGACAACGACGGCGAACGCCGTCCTGGTCTTCCGCAACATGGAATTCGCGCGCCAGTGCCTGTGGCCGGGCCTCGACGTTCACCTGATCTCCGCGACCGAGCAGTGGGCGCAGTTCGCCGTCGCCGGCCCGAATTCGCGCGCCCTGCTGCGCAAGATCGTCGATCCGGAATACGACATCTCCAACGAGGCGTTCCCCTTCATGGCCTGCGGCGCGGTCAACGTGTGCGGCGGCACGCCGGGGCGGCTGTTCCGCATCTCTTTCTCCGGCGAGCTGGCCTACGAGATCGCGGTGCCGGCGCGCTACGGCGAAGCCCTGATGGCGGCGCTGATGGCGGCGGGCGAGGAGTTCGACGCGGTCGCCTACGGCACCGAGGCGCTCGGCGTCATGCGGGTCGAGAAGGGCCATGCCGCGGGTCCGGAACTGATCGGCCAGACCACGGCGCGCATGCTCGGGATGCAGCGCATGGTGTCGAAGAAGAAGGACTGTATCGGCAATATCCTGTCGGAACGGCCCGGGATGAACCGGGAGGACGGGCTGGAGCTGATGGGCTTCCGGCCGCTCGACCGGTCGCACGACCTGCCGTCCGGCGCGCATTTCTTGGCGCCCGGCGCCGAGCCGGCGACGGCGAACGACGAGGGCTGGATGACGTCGGTCGCCTGGTCGCCGGAACTGGGCCATGCGATCGGCCTCGGCTTCATCCGGAACGGGCACGCGCGGATCGGCGAAACGGTGCGCGCCTGGGACGGCGTGCGCGGCCGGGACGTGCCGGTCGAGATCGTCTCGGCCCATTTCCTCGATCCGGACGGGGAGCGGCTCCGTGGCTGAATTCGCGCTGGCGCCCCGCTCGCCGCTCGGCGGCTACGCCGAAACCTTCGGCAGCGTCACCCTTGCCGAGGTGACCGGCCTGGCGCTCGTGTCGGCGGCGGTTCCCAACGGCGGGGACGACGCCTTCGCCGCGGCGCTGGCGGAAGGATTGGGCGCGGCGCGGCCGGTTACAGGCGATTCCGTCGCCGGCGACCGTTATGGCGCGTGCCTGCTCGGCATGCAGCCGGACCAGATCTTCATCCTGTTCGAGGCGCCGGACCCGGACCGGGCGGCGGAGACCGTCGCGGACGCGCTGGGCCCGGACGCCTACGTCACCGACCAGTCGGACAGCTGGGCCATGCTGCGCATCGCGGGCGCCGGCGTCCGACCGGCGCTGGAGCGCATCTGCATGCTCGACCTCGACGATGCCGCCTTCCCCGAAGGCCGGGTGGCGCGCACGGTCATGGAGCATCTCGCCGTCATCATCCTGCGTGACGGCGCCGACAGCTTCCTGCTGATGAGCCCGCGCTCCTCCGCCCGCTCCTTCCTGCACGCGGTGGAGGTGTCGATCCGGAATGTAGCGGGGTAGGGCGGGTTTAAGGGGCTGTCCTGTCTGGAGAATGAGGCCATGACCGCGGGGTCCGGGGTCAGCCGCATCGCTGCCGAGACCACGCCCGCCCGATCATCCGAAGTCGGGTAGCGGTCGCATCGGGCCGCGTTCGGGAAGCTCCAGGTCGACGCCGCCCAAGGCGGCGAAGCGGGCGTGAATGGCGCGGCCCAGATTTCTGGGCGGCGGCGTTTCGCCGACCGCGCGCCGGAGGATGTCGCGGGCTTCTTCCTCTATCGAGCGGCCGTTCTCGGCGGCGCGCACGCGCAGGCGGCGTTTCAGCCCGTCGTCGAGGTTGCTGATCGTGATGCTCGTCTTGGGCAGTGCTTGCTTCCTCGCATTTTTGAAGAATTAAGCATTGATTGCGTTGCAGTCAGTCGCGCGGTTGTAACGGAATGAGGTCCGCAGGCCGGCCCGGATGGCGCCGCCCGAATGCGATTGTACCGGCGGGGCCGCCGACCTACACTCACCGATACATTTTTGCTCCAGAAACAGGGAGGGTTTCATGGGTGATTCGAAAGATACGGCGTTGGCGTTCTACCACGCCTGTGAAGCCGGCAAGGGCTGGTCGGCCTGCGCCGAATACTGTCATCCGGACGCCGGGTTTTCCGCCCAGGCCGGCGCCATTGCGGAGATGAACACGCTCGAGGCCTATTGCGACTGGATGGCGGGCGTCGTGACGATCATGCCGGACGCCGACTACGACCTCAAAGCGGTCGGGACGGACAAGGAGAACGGCAGGGTCACGATCTACGGCGTCTTCACAGGAACGCACACGGCCGACGGCGGCCCGGTTCCGCCGACCGGCAAGAAGACCGAATCCGACTATGTCTACGTGGCCGACATGCGCGACGGCAAGATCGCCCACATGACCAAGATCTGGAACGACGGCTGGGCGTTTGGACAACTCGGCTGGGCGTAGCGGCTGCTTGCCGGGCCGCAGCGTCTCTTGACTTTATCCCGATCGGCCGCAGCCGGGGACCGGACACAGAGTTCCGCCGGTATGGCGACGAGGCGGTTATCGCCACCTGAGCGGACGGGACTGCCGCGGGTGTCGGGTACAGCGGGAGAGGATGCTGTTCCGGCTACGCATTGGGCAGACTCACGATCGCGTCGCTGAGCACACTCTCCAGCCCCTCGAATGCGAGACCGTTCAGGAATTGCCTCCGCCAAATCAGACGTTGGTCGTTATCGTTGACTTGAGCCTCGGAGCAGACCGCCTGCCAGTTGGCCACGATCGCCGTGACCTGGTCCGCCATGATCGCCAGGGCGCGTTCTTCCGAGAGAAGAAACTTGTTTGCTGCGGCGAGACACAACGAGAGCTGGCTGCGCCGCTCAAGGCCGTGGATCTGCATGGCCTGAGAGGCCTCGCGTCCGGTCCTCGACTGCGGGCAGATGTCGTAGGCCGGCGTGAGCGTGAGGCCGTCGCCGTCCCAGAAGGCGGCGTGGTTCCGGGCATGGTCGTCCGTGTTGCCGACGAGAATGTTGAAAGTCATGCGCGCGAACAGTTCTCTCAAGGTCTCGGCAGGGTCGGTGAAGCGCGCCCGCACGATATCGGCGAGCGCTTCGTAGGATGCGTGAGCCGCCATGCGCTCGTCGAGGCCGAGCAGGGTCAACGCGGACACCAGGGCACGCCGTGTCCATCCGTTCGCTGCACGCTCACGGTCGAAGCGCCGGATCAGCAGCACATCCTTGTTCATCGCCCGGGCGAGACTGACCTGCGCAACGTTCAGCCCTGACAGGGCTGCAAGGCGCATGGCTATGAACTCGGCCTTGACGACGCTGTAGGTATCGGTCGAGGACGAGAACTTGGCGACATATTTGGCGTCTCCGTCCCGGATGAGCGCTTTCGGTCTCGCTCCCCCGATCGCCGTGCCGTGCTGCAACGCTTCGGCCAGATCCGGCGCCAGCGGCAGGCCGCGATCGACCCGGTCGGCCGAGTCAAGCAAGCGTTCGAGAGTCTCGTTGTCGGCCTCGCGGGGAACGTATTCCCCGGGGGATGCCTGGAAGTCGAGCGCGCCGGTGCGGTCGGAGCCGGACCGAAGCATGAAGGTGAGCTCGTCGAGATCGGCGAACCCGTTCGTTCCGCCGTGGCCGCCGGCGAGGCGATGGGCGATCACACGACGGCCCCAGGCATCGGGTGAGGCGTCGCGCAGGGCGTTGGCGATCTCAAGCGGCGGCTCGGGCACGATGGCGCCGCGGCGCAGGGGCAATTCGGGGGCATAGATCGGGATCGCGTCGTCTCTGGCGAGATAGGAACGGCCATAGGTGAAGACGAAGTGGTCGTGTTCCGCGTGAATGCGGCCCGCAACCACTGGCGCGGTCCTCCCCGGCAGCCAGATCCAGACGAACGCTTCGCCGGGCTGAGCCGCGTCAGAAGTCATCGTCGACCTCGTAGCGGGGCTTGCGGATTGAGCCGGGCATCAAGGCGAGCTTGTCGTCGGTCCGCTCTACCTGCGGCGCGAGAGTCGTCGCTTCCGGAACGAACAGATCGACGCCGGCCAGGGTGGCGGCTTCCAGCACGAGGCCGATCGCCACGGAGGGGCTGCCCTTCTCGATGAGCTGCAACGTGCTCCTGGCGATGCCTATGCGGGCCGCAAGATCGTGTTCGGACATGCGCCGGCGTTTCCTGGCGAGCCTGATCTGCTTGCCCAGGAGAAGGAGCGCCTCTTCTGTAAGACGCGAGTAGGAGCGCGGCGTGTTCGGCATGGCAATGTATTGACTGTAAAATCGGTCATAAAGATATATTTGACTGTTTTATCGGTCAATAACTTATCAAATTCTGTTGTTGCGGGAGGCTGCCAGGCTGCACTCCGGATCGTGTCCAAGGGCTCGTGGCACTTGCACCTGTCTCAACAATGGCTTCGAGGCCGGATCGATGACATCCCGGCCCGCTTTGCCCCCGCGTCCCGAACGAGACCGAAGGAGAACGCCTTCCCGGTGTAATGTCGGTCTCGGGGGTGCGAGTCCCGGTATCCCCCATCCGATACGCCACGTTCCGCTGCTTGCGGAGCAACTCCGGAACCATGTCCGTTTGCGCCCGCCGCTCGATAGTTGACGGCAGGTTTCCCTGACCGCTATAATATGATCCGAAAAGGGATACCATATTTACCGGGCTGAATGTAAGCGTCGGATGCGGCCGGACCGCAATTCGATCCGGGCGGCAAGTCCGATACCGGGATCTGCCGAGCCAATCCTGCGAACGGGGCAAGCGAAGTGAGCGACGCAAACCTGGAAGAACTGATCGCCAGGCACCTGAAGGAGTTGCGTGCAATCAGGGGCGCGACCCTGGAAAGCCTCGCCGCGCAAACGGGTTTCACGAAGGGCTATCTTTCGAAGATCGAAAACGGGCGAAAGCTGCCGCCGATCGGGACGCTGTCACGCATCGCCAGCGCCCTGAACACGGACATCGCATATTTCTTCCAGAAGGACGAGGATATCGAGGACGACGACGACAGCTTCTCCATCGTGCGGGCGCAGGAGCGCAAGCGTATCGTCCGGGGCGGCACGTCCTTCGGCTACGACTACGAGAGCATCGCGTACAAGAAAATCGCCAAGTCGATGGAGCCTTTCGTCTTCACGTTTCCCGAATCCTTCGACGACGACACCCACTTTTCCCACGAGGGCGAAGAGATGGTGTTCGTGTTGAGCGGCACCGTCGAATTCGAGGTCGGGGGCAAGAGCGCCATCCTGTCTCCCGGCGATTGCATCTACATGGACGCCATCGTCGAACATCGGGGTCGCGCGGTCGGCGGCGAAGCGAAGGCCCTGGTCGTGATCTTTCAGCCAAACGCCGAATCCTGAAGGAACGAAACCCCACGAAGGGCGCGCCGCCTGTTTCCCCGACGGGCCGGCCGCCGGGCCGAACCGGACGCTGCCAGGGACAGCCACGCCATGAAATTCGCGATCCTGATCTATGACGACGTCGAGCCGATCGACATTGGCGGGACGGCGGGAGTCCTCTCCATGGCGCGCCGCTTCGAGGACAGCATCGAGATCTTGTGCGTTGCCGAAGAGGCGGGCGAGGTGCGTCTCGCCGGCGGCGTGCGCGCAATCGCGGACTATGCCTACGACACCTGCCCGGACTTCGATGTCCTGATCGTGACGGGCGGGCCCGGATGGATCCGGCAGGCCGGGACCCCGGCAACGGTCGACTTCGTCAAACGGGCGAGCCGGCGCGCCACCGTCGTATCGGTCTGCACCGGCGCGATGATCCTGGCGGCCGCGGGCCTCGCCGACGGCCGCGCGGTGACAACGCGCCGCCGGAGCGGGCCGGGCGAAACGGCGCCCCTGGACCTGCTGCCCGACCGCGCGCCGGCCGCCAGACCGAGAGAGGCGCTGCTGGTCGACACCGGCAGCGTCGTCACCGGCGGCGGGGTGACCCTGGCCATCGACGTCACCTTTCACCTTCTGGAGCGCTTCTTCGGCACCGGGCTCCGGGACAGGACGGCGGCCCTGATGGAATACGACCGGGCCCTGGCGGCGAACGCGCGGCATCTCGACGTGGTCCGCGAGAGTCCGGCTGCGCAGCCGGGCGCCGCATAAGCCCGGGCATTTTCCCGTCCAGACCGCGCCGGCGGCAGGATCGGCGCAGGAATTCCACCCCGTAAGGCGTGTTCGAGCGGGCTGCCGGCATCCGCCCCGGCGGCGCCGGGCCGCGCATCGTTCGCTGCCTCCGAGGAGGGGAACGGTGCGCGCGCCGTCCGCCCGCCGTCGCCTGCCGCGTGCCCCGTCTGCAGCATCTATTTGGGAAACATAGTTGACTTTCTTAAATATGTTGCCTATTCAGGCTTTCATGGGAAACCATGTTGCACAACTTAGCTATCGGAGAGCGCGATGACTGCAAAACGAAAGCCCAAGGTCGAACCGACGATCGGCGGCTCGGTATATGTCGACCCGAAGACGATCGAATGGGCGCCGAGCCAGTTCGACGGCATCGAGATCAAGGTTCTCTACGAGAACAAGGCGGAAGGGGAGATGACCTGCCTGCTCAAGTGGCAGCCGGGCGCATCCCTGCCGTTTCACAAGCACCCTGAGATCGAGCAGTCCTACGTCATCGAGGGGTCGTTCTACGATCACGACGGGATCTGCCGCGCCGGCGAGTTCGTCTGGCGGCATCCCGGGTCGTTTCACCAGACCCATACCGACGAGGGCTGCGTCCTGCTTGCCGTCTACCGCAAGCCCAACGTCTTCCAGAATACGGCGGGCTTCTACAAGGATTCCGCGGCCAAGGGCTTCGGAGACGGCTGACCGGCCGGAACGGTGGTGGCGGGGACGGGCGCTCCGGCGGGCAGGACCGCCGGCCGGTCCGGGACCTGCTCGACGAGCGGTGTCCCGGCGCCGTCCCGCCCCGCAACCCCTTGATGTTTCCCAATTTACTGAATTTTTCTGCTAATAAAGAAAATATGTTGAATTATACATTTCTTTTGTGTCATATTAAGAAACTATGTTGACCAAATGACCGTGCCGGGTCAAATGCGGGCGCGAGCCCGGCGCCGGCCGGTCGGGACAACATGCCAATCGAAATCGGCGCAGGGGCCGGATTGCGGGCCGAGGGCGCCGGAGCCAGTGGGAGGCACCCATGACGAGTTCGAATTCCAGAGCGTTGACGGCAGTCGGCGCAATCGTCCTTTTCGCGGCAGCGTTTGCGACTGCGGCGCCCGCCGCCGAAAAGTCCGTACGGTGGAAGATGCAAAGCTGGTTCCCCAGCAAAGCGCCTCATGCCGGATCGACGGGCAAGGACATCCAGACGAAAATCAAGCGGGTTTCCGGCGGCAAGTTCCGGATCCGGTTCTTCGAGCCGGGCGCCCTGATTCCGCCCGCCGAATGTTTCGATGCGGTGAAGAACGGATCGGTCGACGCCTGCTGGTCGACGCCGGCCTACTGGTACGGCAAGGAGCCGGCGTTCGCGCTCTTTTCGGCCGCGCCCTTCGGTCCGGACTGGCCGGGGCTTCTGGCGTGGTTCAACTACCACGGCGGCAAGGAGATATACGAAAAGCTCTATCGCAAGCACAACATGCACGCGATCCACTGCGGCGGGATGATTCCGGAAGCGTCGGGCTGGTTCAAGAAAGAGATCACGTCCGTGGACGACTTCAAGGGCATGAAGATCCGCTTTCTCGGACTGGGCGCGCTGGTTCTCGACCGCCTCGGCGCGTCGACGCAGCTGCTGGCCGGTGGCGACATCTTTCCGGCGCTGGAACTGGGCACGATCGACGCGACGGAGTTCGCCGCGCCTTCGGTCGACTGGAACCTCGGCTTCTACCAGATCGTGAAGAACTACTATTTCCCCGGCTGGCATCAGCCGGCGACGATCTACGACATCATGATCAACCTGGACCGCTGGAACGCGCTCAGCGATACCCAGAAAGCGCAGCTCGAAATGGTCTGTGGCGACAACGTCCGGCAGGCGATCGCCCAGGGCGAGGCGATGCAGCCGGCCGCCCTGACGCGCCACAAGGGCAAGGGCGTCAAGATTCGCAGATGGAGCCCCAAAATCCTGGCTTCTCTGGAATCGACGTGGCGCGACGTGGCGCGGGATCTCTCCGAAAGAGACGAGACCTTCAAACACGCCTACACCTCCCTGACGGCGTGGCAGAAGAGATACAGCACCTGGCTGAATATCGGCTATCTGGACCGCTAGAGATCTCCGGCACAGGAAAATTAAGGAGCTCCGGCATTTCGGAGCTCCGATTTTTTTAATTCATGCCTGAACGAGACCGGACGATGATTATTCTGCAAATAGCGTGCATCGGACTCAATCGCATCATCTGTTACGTCGGCAGGGCGGCGACGTGGATGGCGCTCGCCCTCATGATCGTCATTATCTTCGATGTGGTGTCCCGGCGCTTTTTCGTACTCGGATCGACAAAGCTCCAGGAACTCGAATGGCATCTTCACACCGTACTTTTCATTTTTTGCCTCGGTTACGCCTTCCTCGCCAACGCCCATGTCCGGATCGATCTGTTTCGAAGCCGGATTTCGAACAGGATGCAGTCCTGGATCGAACTGGTTGGATGTCTTTGTTTCGTAATCCCTTATTGCGGAATCCTGGTCTACAACGGAATCGGGTTCGCGGTTGAATCCTTTGTGAGCAATGAAGTGTCGTCGGCCGGCACCGGGCTGTCCGACCGCTGGATCATTAAGTCCGCCCTCGCAATCGGATTGGGCATGCTCATGCTGGCCGGAATATCGGTCGCGCTGCGGCAGTTCCTTATCCTGTTCGGACCGGCCGAAGCCGAAGCTGCCATCGCACAAAGTCTTCACAGGGACGCCGGGCGCCTCGCGGACGAAACCGACGCTCCGGGACACTGAAGCGAGCGCCGGATTCACCACGCGTACGTCACGCGACAGCCGGAAAAGCGAACCAAGCCATGACCTTCGTCGATCTGTTGCCCGCCTTCATGTTCATGGCCCTGGCCGTCCTGCTGTTCAGTGGCTTTCCGGTCGGATTCGTTCTCGGTGGCGTGGGGCTGCTCTTCGCCGGCGTCGGCAACCTGCTGGGCGTGTTCTCGACCAAGGAGTTCTTCAACATCCTCGTCAGACTGTATGGCGGTGTCGGAGAAAATCTCGTTCTGACGGCGATTCCGATGTTCATCCTGATGGGCACGATGCTGGAGCGCAGCAACGTCGCGCGGGACCTGCTGTACTGTCTCCAGGTTCTTCTGCGGCGCGTCCCCGGAGGGCTGGCCCTTGCGGTCACCATCATGGGCACGATCATGGCCGCCACGACGGGGATCGTCGGCGCCACGGTCGTGATGATGACGCTGATGGCGCTGCCCGTGATGCTGAACCGGGGCTATTCGGCGCCGCTGGCAACCGGGACGATCGGCGCGGCCGGGACGCTGGGCATCCTGATTCCGCCCAGCATCATGCTCGTCATCATGGCCGACCTTCTGTCCACGTCGGTCGGCACGCTGTTCGTCGCGGCCCTGCTTCCGGGCCTCATGCTGTCCGGTCTCTTTCTGATCTACATCTTCTCGATCGGCGCATTGAAACCGGCACAGGCGCCGATGATGCATCGGGACGAAGGGCCGACCGAGATCGGCGACATTGCCCTCCTCGTCCTGAAAAGCTTCCTGCCGCCGCTGCTTCTCATGTTCCTCGTTCTCGGATCGATCGGGTTCGGCTGGGCGACTCCGACCGAGGCGGCAGGGGTCGGCGCGTTCGGGGCAACATTGCTGGCAATCCTCAACAAACGCCTGAACCTTTCCGTCCTGACCAGCGTCCTGCACCGCTCGATGCTGACGAACGCGATGCTGTTCCTGATCTTCCTGGGCGCGACGGCGTTCGCCTACGTCTTCAGGTCGTTGGGCGGCGACTTCCTGTTCGAAGACTTCGTCGGCTCCGCGGAACTCGGACCCTGGTCGATCCTTTTTATTATCATGGCGATCATCTTTATTCTCGGATTCTTCCTTGAGTGGATTGAAATAACCCTGATCGTGTTCCCGATTTTCGCGCCGATCATCGCGCAGCTGGATTTCGGCAGTCATGTTCCGCAAGCCAACATGATGCACTGGTTCGCGCTTCTCGTCGCGATCAATCTGCAAACGTCCTTTCTCACGCCGCCATTCGGAATAACGCTCTTCTACATGAAGGGATGCGCGCCTTCGAACATCGCGATAACGGATGTGTACAAGGGCATTATCCCCTTCGTTCTGTTGCAGATCATCGGACTCCTGCTGGTCATCGCTCTCCCCGATATCGCCCTTTGGCTGCCGAACACGATACTTGATTGAGATTGGCGATGCCCAAGCAGAATACGATTGAGCAGCTATCCGATGTCGCCGTTACGAAGATCGGTTTCCTGAGGTCCAATCCTCTGGGATTTTTCGTGTCTTCGATGTTGGCGGGCAGCTACATCGGATTTGGCATTGCCCTGATCTTCACGATCGGGCATGTCGCGGATCCGTCATGGCGAAGCCTGGCGATGGGCGCCTGCTTCGGCATTGCGCTGACACTGGTCGTCTTTGCCGGCGCGGAACTGTTTACCGGTCATGTGATGTACATGACCATCGGCGTTCTCCAGCGCAGAATTCCGCTGCGCGACCTGGCGGCGTCCTGGGCCGTGACCTGGACCGGAAACCTCGCCGGCGCCTTCGTTCTTTGCGTGCTGCTGGTCGCCGGCGGGACGACCGTGGCGACCGCCGGCGCCGACTATCTGAACGGCGTCGCCGCCGACAAGATGAACGGCGCTGCGCTCGCCCTCTTCGCGCGCGCGATCCTGTGCAACTGGCTGGTCTGCCTCGCCCTGTGGATGAGCGTCCGGACGGCCAGCGATACGGCAAAATGCATCGTCATCTTCTGGTGCCTGCTGGCCTTCATCGCCAGCGGCTTCGAGCACTCCGTGGCCAACATGGCGATCTTCGGCATCGCGCTGCTGACCGGTCCGGCGGTTTCCGATCCGCTCGCCGGCATGGCCCATAACCTGTTCTGGGTCACGCTCGGGAACATCGTCTCCGGATGCGTCTTCGTGAGTTTCTGCTACTGGCTGGCGAACCGGCGGGTGGCGCGGTGCCGGGCCCCGGTTGCGGTCGTTCCCGTCGGCGACAGGAACCGGCTTTAACGGCGGTTTGGCTGGCCCGGGAGCGAGCGCCGGCGGCGGGCGCTGTCCCGTAGCGCGCTTTACGGATCTACAATTCGACGAACGCGATGCCGCCCTGGCCGGCGCTCCGTCTCAGCGCAAGATCGGCGACGGCCAGGTCCTGCAAGCCGACGCCGGTGCCGTCGAACAGGGTGATCTCCGCGTCCGACGTACGGCCGGGATGCGTCCCGTCGATCACGGCGCCGAGCGGCGTGATGGCGCTCTCGGCGATCGTCCCCGCGGCGAAGGCGTGCTGCGCCTCGCCGATCGAGACGGACTGGGCGACCTCGTCGGTAAAAACGGAGGCGGCTGCGAGCAGCGCCGGTTCGACTTCCTGCTTGCCCCTGGTGTCGGTCCCCATGCAGGCCAGATGCGTTCCGGGCCTGATCCAGTCCGCCTTCAGGAGCGGGGCGAAGGAGGAGGTTATGGTGACGATGACGTCCGCCAGGGCGGCAAGCTCCTCGGCGCCGACCGCCTCGAACGGCAGGCCGGCCTCCTCCGCAACCCCGGCCAGCTCCGGCAACGCCCTGCGATGGGGGCTCCAGGCGACCACCCGCTCGAAATCGCGCTGCTCGGCCGCGGCGCGCAGCTGGAAGGGCGCCTGGTGGCCGGCGCCGACGATGCCCAGCACACGGGCATCCTTGCGGGCCAGCTGCGCGATGGAAACGGCCGAAGCAGCGCCCGTCCGGATCGCGGTCAGGTGGTTGCCGGCGACCAATGCCTTCAATTGCCCGGTATCGGCGTCGAACAGAAAGACCGTCGACTGGTGCCTGGCCAGGCCCCGGTCGGAATTGCCGGGCCAGTAGCCGCCGGATTTGACGCCCAGGACGAGCCGCGACCGGTCGAAGCCGGACTTGAAGCCGTAGAGCGCATCGCCATGGCCGATCGCCTCGCGCACGACCGGAAAGTTCCGGGCCGCGCCCGCCGCGGTGGCGGCGAAGACCGCCTCGACCGCCTCGAACGCGTCCTGCCGGCTGACCAGCCGGGCGCAGACCTCGTCCGAGAGGACCGGGATCCGGACCTTCGCTGCGGCGCCCGCAGCCGCGGCGTGTCCCGCGGGATCCGGCCGGCCGGCCCGCGTGGCCGGTTCCGGCGGCATCAGTAGGCCTTGCCGCGGGCGCTCACCGGCCAGACCGTCTCGACCTTGCCGCCGCGCACGCCGACATACCAGTCGTGGACGTTGCAGGTCGGATCGCAATGGCCGGGCACGAGGCGCAGCTTTTCATTGATCGCGAGCGCGCCGGCCGGGTCCTCGATCACGCCATGCTCGTCCGAGCACTTGACGTATGTCACGTCATCGCGGCCGAACACCACGGGAAGGCCGCTGTCGACCGACTGCGCTTTCAGGCCGGCGTCGCAGATTGCCTTGTCGGGTTTGGCGTGACTCATGACCGATGTCAGGATGAACAGGGCGTTCTTCCATTCGCCGCGGTCGATGCGGTTTCCGTCCTTGTCGAGAATGCGGCCGTAATCGGCATCCATGAACGCGTAGGAGCCGCACTGGAGCTCGTTGTAGACGCCGGAACTGCCCTCGAAATAATACGAGCCGGTGCCGCCGCCGCCGACGATGTCACAGTCGAGCCCCTCGGCCTTCAGCGCCTCGACCGCGGCCCGGACCATGTCGACCGCGATGTCGATCTTCGCCTTGCGGTCGGCATACAGGTCGAGATGCTGCATCGCGCCCTGATAGGCCTGGAGCCCGGAAAATTTCAGGCCCCGGGCGGCGTCGATCGCCCTGGCGATCGCGACGACTTCGGACGTTTCCGTGACGCCGCATCGGCCGGCGCCGCAATCGATCTCGACCAGGCATTCGATCTGCGTGCCGTGTTTCGCCGCCGCGACGGAGTGTTCGGCGACATTTGCCATGTCGTCGACGCACACGACGATCCGCGCGCCCAGGCGCGGCAGCCGCGCGAGCCGGTCGATCTTGGCCGGATCGCGCACCTGGTTCGAAACCAGCACGTCCCGGATGCCGCCGCGCACGAAGACTTCCGCCTCGCTCACCTTCTGGCAGCAGACGCCGCAACTGCCGCCGAGCTTCTCCTGCAGCAGGGCGATATCGACCGACTTGTGCATTTTCCCGTGGATCCGGTGGCGCACGCCCATCCGTTTCGCGAATTCGCCCATCTTGACGATATTGTCCTCCAGCGCGTCGAGATCGAGCACGAGGCAGGGGGTCTGGATCTCGCTTTCGTCCATCCCGACCGTGGCCGGCAGGTCGTAGCCGACTTCCGGGTGTTTGGTTCCGATGGGCATGTCCATGGATGTCCTCCTATTGTTGCGTCCACGGCAAGGCGTCGAGATCGACGTTGCCGCCCGTGAGGATGACGCCGACCCGGCGGCCGGCGAACGTATCCGTGTGCTTGAGAATGGCCGCGACCGTTACCGCGCTCGACGGCTCGATCACGAGCTTCATGCGCTTCCAGACGAGCTTCATGGCGTCGACGATTTCCCGCTCGCTCACGGTCAGGATGTCGGTGACGTGGTTCGCCACAAAGTGCCAGGTCAGCTCCTTGAGCGGCACCTTCAGCCCGTCCGCGACGGTCTCCGGCGCGTCGTCCGCGATGATGCGGCCTGCCCTGAGGCTGCGGCAGGCGTCGTCGGCCTGCTCCGGTTCGGCCGCGTAGACCGCGGTGCCGGGCGCCAGGCTCGACAGCGCAAGGCAGGTGCCCGAAACCATGCCGCCGCCGCCGATCGGCGCAATCACTGCATCGAGCCCGTCGACCTGGCCGATAAGCTCCTTTGCGCAGGACGCCTGGCCGGCGATGACGCGGGCGTCGTTGTAGGGATGGACGAATTCCGCACCGGTGGCGGCCTGCACCTCGGCGAACGTGGCTTCGCGCGACGATGTCGAGGGTTCGCACTCAGTGATGATCCCGCCATAGCCGCGCACCGCGCTCTTCTTCGCCTCAGGCGCCGTATGCGGCATGACCACGTTGCACGGGATGCCGCGCCGGCCGGCGGCGTAGGAGAGCGAGAGCGCGTGGTTGCCGGAGGAGTGGGTGGCGACCCCGCGCCCGGCCCGCGCGTCGTCGAGCCCGAACACCGCGTTCGACGCGCCGCGAACCTTGAACGCGCCCGCCTTCTGGAGGTTCTCGCACTTGAAGAACAGCGCGGCCCCGGCGAGCCGGTCGATACAACTCGACGTCATGACCGGCGTCCGGTGGATATGCGGCGCGATCCGCTCGTGCGCGGCGGCGACGTCGTCGTAGGTCGGAATGTCCATGTCGCCGGCCTCCTTCATGATGCGCGCCGTCACGCCGCCGCCCGCAGCGCGGGGCGGGCGGTCCGGCGGTAGTATTCCTGGGCCGCTCTGATGCCCGAACCCGTTTCGACCGGATAGCCGAGATCCGCCATCGCCATCTCGACGGCGGCGATTCCCGACAGCGCCATCACGTCGGTCATGGCGCCGAGATGGCCGATCCGGAAGACCTTGCCGGCCAGCGGGCCCAGACCGACGCCGAACGACACGGCGTAGGTTTCGCGGATGTGGTCGGTCAGCGCCTCGGCGTCGAAACTCTCGGGTACGCGGATCGCGCTGACCGTATCCGAGTAGAGGTCCGGCGATCGGGCGCACAGGTCCAGCCCCCAGGCATGAACCGCCTGCCGGACGCCTTCGGCGATGCGCCGGTGCCGGGCGAAGACATTGTCCAGCCCTTCCTCGAAAAGCATGTCCAGGCTCTCGCGGAGGCCGTGCATGAGCTGCAGCGGCGGCGTGTAGGGAAAGCCGCCCGCCGCGTTGGCGGCGGCCATCTCGCTGAAATCGAAGAACGAGCGGGCGCACCCGGCCGTTCCGGCGGCCTCGAGCGCCTTCCGGCTGACGCCCAGGATCGCCATGCCGGTCGCCAGCATGAAGCCTTTCTGGGAGCCGGTAACGGCGACATCCACGCCCCACTCGTCCATGCGGAAATCCATCGAGGCCAGCGAGGAGACGCAGTCCGCGAAGAGCATCGCCGGGTGGCCGCAGACATCCATCGCGCGGCGGACCGCGGCGACATCGGACCTGACGCCGGTCGCCGTCTCGTTGTGGGTCACCAGGACGGCCTTGATCTCGCGCCTCCGGTCGGCATCCAGCCGCGCGCCGAAGCGATCCGCCGGTGCGCCGGTGCCCCAGTCGCACTCGATCGCCTCGACGTCCATGCCGTGCCGCCGGCAAAGGTCGATCCAGCGGTCGGAGAATGTCCCATAGCGGGCGGCGAGGACCTTGTCGCCGGGAGAAAGCGTGTTGGCGATCGCCGCTTCCCATCCGCCGGTGCCCGAGGCGGGGAACAGGAAAACCTGCCCGGACGCCGTCTTGAAGACCGTCTTGAGATCGCTCAGCAACGGCCCGAGCAGCGCCGCGAAGCCGGGCGAGCGATGATCGGCCGTCTGGACGTTCATCGCCCGGCGCAATCGGTCCGGAATGTTGGTCGGTCCGGGAATGAAGACGGGATTCTGTCCGGGCATGACGCGTCCTCCTCGTCGCCGCTGCCGTGAAATCTAGAGCGTGCATCAAATTTGTCAATTTTTTCAGAAAAATATTCCATTTTTATTTTATATTAGAATATCGTTAATTAACAATGCGTTGTATTTTCCAGATTTCCTGTCGGAAAAAATTGCCGAAATTTTTTTTTCGTTTACACTGGGATTCTGCCTCGGTTTCGCCCAGGAAGAAACGCCGCTCATGGATCGGGCTCCTCCGAAACGTCCGCGTGGCCGCCCGCGCAAGGCCATATCCGACGCCGATACGGGAACGGTGCGGGCGCTCGACCGCGGATTGCAGTTGCTGCGCCTGCTCGCGCGCGAAAACCGGATCGCGCTGACCAGCCTCGCCATGCAGGCCGGGATGCCGCCGTCGACCGCCCATCGGCTCCTGACGACGCTCCAGAGACACCGGTTTGCCGAATTCGACGAGGACGCCCAGGAGTGGATGATCGGGGTCGAGGCCTTCCGCGCCGGCTCCGGCTTTCTGAAGCGCATCGACCTGGTGGAGGCCAGCCGGGATATCATGCAGCGCCTGATGAGCGAGACCGGCGAGACGGCCAACCTTGCGATCCCCGACGACGGCGACATGGTCTTCATAAGCCAGGTCGAGACCTCCAACCCGATCAGGGCCTTCTTCCGCCCCGGTGCCCGCAGCCCGATGCATGCCTGCGGCGCCGGCAAGGCGCTGCTCTCGCAGCTTGCGCCCGGGGACATCGAGAAACTGCTCCAGAGGAAGGGGCTGGCCGAGTTCACGCCCAACACCCTCACCAAACCGCAACTCCTGTTCGCCGAACTCGACACGATCCGGACCCGCGGCTGGGCCTTCGACGACGAGGAACGCTATGAGGGCATGCGCTGCATCGCGGCGCCCGTCTTCAATGCGCGGGGCGACGCGGTGGCGGGCGTATCGGTCTCCGGCCCGACCGCCCGCTTTACGGACCGGGATATCGGCCTCTACGGCAACGCAGTCCGCCGGGCCGCGGCCGATCTGACCGAACGCATCGGCGGGTCGGCATAGCGCAGCGGCGCAGTGGCCGAGGCGATACGGAAGCCCGGACCGCCCGGCGCCGCCGGGGTCGAGCGCCGGCCGATGCGCCGGGCGCGCCAGCCGCCGTCCGACCGGCGATATCCTGTAACCTTCTGTTTCAGGTCGATTTCATTGAGTTAGTTGGAGGGCGATCGGGGACTCGAACCCCGGACCCGCTGATTAAGAGTCGCATTTGGACCGATTGACAGACTTGCGCTCTCTGTTACCAAGAATGTGATTTATCAAATAATAACAGTCAGTTAGTTTGGATATTCATATTGACGACGCCGACAGGAACGCGCTAATTTTCGCTATCTCATGCTTACCCCATGCTTACCCCGTGCTTACCCGAAATGCCATGCCCAAAGCGAAACTGACGAAGACATATGTGGATCGGATCGCACCGGCGCCGGCCGACGTCATCCATTGGGACATCGATCTGCCGGGCTTCGGGGTACGGGTAAAGCCGTCCGGGGTGCGCAGCTACGTTTGCCAGTATCGGAATCGCGAAACGGGTGAGTCCCGACGAATGACCCTGGGCAAGCACGGTCCGCTGTTGACCTTCCATCAGGCAAAGCTGGAAGCCCGCCGTGTCCTTGGAGATGCCATTGGTGGCGGAGACATGGCAAGGGACCGGCAGGAGAAACGTAAAGCGCCGACGGTGGCGCAGCTTACCGTAGAATACATGGACCGGCACGCTATTCCGAAGAAGCGACCACAAAGCGTCCGGCACGACCGGGGGTTGATCAGCAAGTATGTCCTTCCCCATTTTGGCAACAAGAAAGTAGAGAGTGTTTCTCGTCGCGATATCACAGTGCTGCACGCATCGCTCAAAGATCGACCTTATCAGGCCAACCGACTGCTTGCCCTGCTTTCAAAGATGTTTTCGCTGTCCGTCGACTGGGGTTGGCGGGCCGATAACCCGGCAAAGGGTGTGCCGAGATATGTCGAGTACAGGCGTGAGCGCTGGCTTTCCGACGAGGAGTTGGCGCGCCTGCTCCGCGTGTTGAGCGAGCACCCCAACAGGCGTGCATCTGACGCTGTTCGAATGCAACTCCTGACAGGAGCGCGGATCGGCGAGGTGCTCAACGCGGAATGGCGCGACATCCATTTCGATCGTGGAGTCTGGATAAAGCCATCGCACCACACCAAGCAGAAGCGAACCGAATATGTGCCGTTGAGTGGTCAGGCGCTTGCACTGCTCCAGTCGATGCGGCGCGATGCCGATCCGGACGTTCCGTTCCTTTTTCCAGGCGAGGTGCCTGGGAAGCCGCTTACGGAGCTGAAGAAATTCTGGCGCTCAGTGCAGCGCGAGGCGAACCTCGAGGGCTACCGGCTGCATGATAATCGGCACACGCACGCCTCGCACTTGGTATCGAGCGGGCTGAGCCTGGAGATTGTCGGTCGCTTGCTGGGGCATACGACACCGACGACGACGAAGCGCTACGCTCATTTAGCAGATGCACCGCTCCGGGCAGCGGCGGAACACTTTGCTTCGAAACTGGATGCCCTCAGTCGGACTCAACCAGAGTGATCCAAACTCGGGTTCCCTCACGGTCGCACTCCGCCCTAGAATTGGCGCACGAAGCCGAGATCGACGCGGGTGCGGCGGTAGCCGTGGAGCTGGGCGTTGGAGCGGCGGGTTTCCCGGACCAGCGTGAGCCGGGGGCTGAAGCCGCCCAGGGTGAAGGCGCGGTGGAACAGCGAGGCGGAGAGGACGCGGGTACGGTCCCTGCGCGGCACGTTGTCCAGCGTGAGCAGGAACCAGCGGCCGTCAAAGTCCGTGCTGCGCCACTCGGCCCCGCCTCCCAGGGTGAAGCCCCAGGGCAAAGCGGCGGAGACGCCGAGCCGAACCCGGCGCCGCGTGTTGCGGTAGCGTTCCGAGCGGGCGCGTTCGCGCGCCCAGCCTGCCAAGGCATCGAAGCGCAGCTGCGGCGTCGCTAGCCAGGCGATCCCGAGCGAGGCCGTCGTCACCGGCCCGTCGAGGGCCCGGCTTCCGGCATCGGCGTGGACGCGGCGGTGCCACGACGCCCGCGCCTGCGCGGTGAGCCGGCGCGAGAGCCGGCGCCCGGCCTCGAAGCGCAGGCCGGCCTCCCGGCTGTGGGCTTCGCCGGCGGCGTAGTGCCGGCGCAGGCTGGCGAGCAGGGCGAGTTCGGTGTCCGCGTCCGCCAGCCAATGCGGTCCGGCATGGACCGAGAGGGTGGTGCGGTCGAATGCGCTGTGGCCGTGTTCGGCCCGCGAGAAGTCGCCGCCGAGCCGGAGCCTGAGACGCCCCGATACGGGATCGCCCAGCGGCCAGCGGTATTCGGCACCGCCCCGCACGGCAACGCCGAGGCCCGCCTTTGGCCCGGCGTCCGCGGCGCGGCGGAAGGGGAGCGTCACCCCGAATATGGGGAGGTGGATCGTGTCGTCCGCCGAGGCGGCGTTGAGGTTGCTGTCCGAGGCGAGCGCCATGCCGAAATGCGCGCTCCAGCGCTTGCGCGCGCGCATCGTATTCAGGAAGCGGCGGATATTGCCGGCGACCGCCGGCGACGGCCTGCCGGCCAGCACGCGCTCGAACTGGTCTCGCGCCAGCCCGTCCTCGCGCTTGAGGAAGAAGGCGCGGGCGAGTTCGAGGCGCACCCGCGCCAGGCCGGGCCGCTCGACCAGGATGGCCCGGAAGGCGGCGATCGCCTCGTCGAGCAGGGCGTCCCGGTCCGTCTCCGGCCTTCCCGGCCGCTGCGCCGCGCGGGTAGCGGCGAGGCCGGTGAGGAAGCGGATGTCGGTGCGGTCGGCCCGGCCCGCCGCCGCGGCGGCGAGCGGGCGCAGCAGCGCCAGGGCGGCCTCGTGGCTGCCGGCCTTGATGAGCGTGCGGGCGCGGTTCACCGCCGGGTCGACGGAGAGGTGCGGGCGGTCCGTTGACGCGGTCGCGACCGCGGCCGGCAGCAGCGCCAGGGCGAGCAGGACGGCGAGCAGCGGCCGCAAGGTCCGGCGGGGGCCTCCAACCGCCCGCCCGGTCGCTGGCGGCGCGCCGGGATGACCCCGGGAACGGTGTCGGGGGGACCGCCGCCTCCCCCTTGTACCGGCGCCGCAGGACCCGCGGCTACCTGGTTGCGGCATAGCTGCCGGTTATCGAAAAGCCGGAAGGGTTGATGCTGGCGGGTATCGGCACGTCCCGGAACGCGCCCGCGACGCCGGTCGGCGCGGCCCGGGACGGACCGAAGAACCTTGCGCTCCACGTGCCGCCGTCGCCGGAGAAGGCCGCCCGGTCGAAGCTCGGGCCGGTCAGGGGGACGCTGCGCGACGAGAACGACCAGCTGGCGGCGTTCGGGGGGTCGAGGGCCGTGATCTTCCTGAGGGCGAAGTTGTCGAAGGCCAGATCCAGGACCGGCCCGCCCGCGCGGCCGAAATCCACAGCCAGCCGGACGTCCGCAGTGAAGTGCCCGACCGAGTTCGCCTGGCTGCTCCTGTACTGGCCCGCCGCGCCGCCGCTGTAGCTGAAGGCGCCGGCCGTCGGCAGATCGGCGGTGTAAGGCATCGGTCCCCAGTAGAAGGGCGCGACCTCACGGGTGCCGCCGATGCTGTTCCAGTAGCCGAAGAGGAGGTAGTCGTCGTCCGCCGTGCCGCCCGATTCCGCCTCGATGTCGGAATACGCAACGATGCGTTCGCTCGGACGGACGGAGGCGTCGTTTCGCCGGACAGACCCGGGCCAGGCCGTGTTCGTGGCCGACGTCGAGAACCCGAGAAGCCGGTGAGTGTCCTGGGTGGGGATCGCAGTCAAGGGCGCGCCACCCTTCGAGAACACGAAGGCGGCCGGCTCGCCGCTCGCGCGGCTGACCTCGACCGTAATCCCCCTGGCGCCCCGACTGAAGGGGCTGGAAACCGACTCTTGGGCGGACGAAACGGTCGAACCGCCGCCGCAGCCGGAGAGCGCTGCCGCCGCCATGGCGGCCGCTGCAACCATTGCGATTCCTGCATTCCGTGAACGCCGCATTTTCGATCCTCCTGCGCAGCCTTGGCCACCGCCCGTCGGCCGCTTTGCGGTCGCAACCCACTCGGCTGGCCTGCCGGGCACATGCGGACGCCCGGAAGCTGTGTCCAAGAGGTTTTTCCTATGGGCTGATAGCTTCGCCTTATGGGGCCGGACGGCGGTCCGGGGTTCCGGCAGACGCGGACGCCGGAACGCTCCCGGCCCGGGCTCCGGACCCGGCGGACAGCAGGGCTTCGCGGGGCCGGCACGGCGGCCGCCGGCATCCGCAGCGGAGCGCCGGCGAGGCCGGCCGGCCCGCCGCGATGGCCCGACCGGCGTGCGGATTGCCCCGATCGGCATTGCAGATCGTGCGGCCGGGCCGCCAGCGGGCCTGACCCGTCGCCGACTCTTCTGCCGGGACGGGGACGACGGGCGGCGGCTGGAGATCATCGCGCCCGGCGTCATTCCGCCCGGACACTGCTTCCTGTAGCGCAGTCGAGGATGGCGGGAAACGCGGTCGCAGCACGGGGCCATATCAGCGACTTGTCAGCGAAGACGGGCGCGGTCCGGCCCGGCGAGGATTTCGCCATGAGCCGGGAGCCGGGCAAGGCGGCGGTCAGGACGCCGGGGGTGATTGCGTCGCCGATCGGTCTTTGCTCCGACAAGCTCGCTGACCAAAGCCACTGATCCACAACCGGCATGTCCCGCCGCATTTCGGCTCGGGGCGATCGTCGGGCTGGCGCACTGAGGCGTTGGCGGCTCTCCCGATCGCTCGTCACCGTGACGTGCCTCGCGGGACGAGCACGGTCTCCCAGGGCGCCTCTCCGTCGAGGGCCGCATCCCGTTGCGCGGTTTCGTCCGGCCGGGTGCGGCTCTCCATCGACGCAGGTGCCGGCGCGCCCACGGTGTGGCCCTTGCCGGATCGCGGCGACACGGGCGCCGGCTGCGTTCCGCGCATGACCTCCTCCAGGGCGGCGAGCAGGGAGTCGTTGGCCCGGAGCAACTCCCGGTTCTCCCGTTCCAGCGCTTCGATCCGCTGCCGGCCGGCGCCGGTCGGACGCGGGCTTGTCACCGCCGCGCGCCCTACCCGGGCGTACCGCCGCTACGGCCGGGCATGGCGTCGCGCAAGGCCGCCTCAAGCATGCGGAACGGCTCCAGGTCCTCGGCCGAGCGCCGGGCGATCAAGCCGGTGGGGTAGCGACGGCGGCCGAAGGCGAGCGGCAGGGCCCGAAGCGGCGTTCCGGGCAGCCGGTCGAGCAGATCGAGCGGCAGCCAGGCGAGCCACGGTCCGGCCGCCAGCAGGGTCAGGCCGGCAGAGCCTGCGCGGAGGACGGCGCGCGCAGGCCCGCCGGTGAGTTCGCGCAGCTCGTCGAGGATTGCGGCCAGGGAGGGAAGGTCTGCTCGGGCCTCGCCTCGGGCCGGCTCGTCGAAGTCGATCCAGGGCCAGGAGGTCAGGTCGCGGGGTTGCGGCCCGGCGGCGTGGAGCGGATGACCGTTGGCGGCGACGACGCCGGCGGTCACGTCGGGGAAGCGCTCGCGCCGGAGATGCGCCGGCAGGGCTTCGCCGGTGTCGATGCCGCCGCAATGGAGATCGCTGCGCCCGTCGATGAGCTGGTGCACGCCCTCGCGCCAGACGGCGGTGCGCAGCTTGAGCTCGACCTCGGGGAAGGCGGCGTGGAACGCCTGGACGGCGGGCGCGATCACGGCCTGCATCCAGAGCGGCGGCGCGGTCACCCGGAAGCGGCCGGTGCGCCCGGCGATCGCCGCGGTCACCGCCTCCTCGCCGTCCTCGACCTCGCGCAGGATGCGGCGCGCGTGGTCGATCGCCAGGGCGCCGACGCGGGTGGGTCGGATGCCGGACGGCAGGCGCTCGAACAGGCTTGCGCCGAACTCGCGCTCCAGGCGGGCGAGGATGCGGCTGAGCGCGGGCTGGGTCATGGCGAGGCGGTCGGCGGCGGCGACGATCCTCTCGGCGTCGGCGACGGCCAGGAGCCGGACCAGGTCGCTGCGCCGCTCGAACATCTCAGCGCGCACCGGTCCGGGAACGGTCCGGCCCCGGTCCGGGCCGGCGGGCCGCCGCGCCTCGTGGCCTTGCCGCTTCTGTCCGTTCCCGTGTTCCGTGGTCTTCCATTCGGTACGCCGCAGTCTGCTTTTCTCCGGAGCCCTCTCGCATGGCCTGCCCGGCACATGCGGACGCCCGGCGCTTGTGTCCAAGTGGAATTTCCTATGGGCGGACAGCTTCCCCCTTATGGGATCGGATGGCGGGCCGGGGCGCTGCCGGACGCAGGCGCCCATTCGCGGTCCGGGACGCACCCGGCCGATGCGCCGGAGGCGGCGGACAGCAAGGCTTTGCGGGGCGGGGCGCGCCGGCGGGTTGCATTCGCGGCGGCGGCACGGACGCGGTCGGCCCGCCCGCCGACATGGCCCCGGCGGCATACAGATTCCCCGGATCGGCATTTCCCCTTCCGCCCGCCGGGGGGCTAAATCCGGACGCGGTCCGACCGGGACCCGGCCGGAATCTTCCCGCCTCTCCCCAATGTCGGGGACGCGCGCCGGCAGGCGGTCGGTCTACGGTTCGCCGCCACAGGCTCCGGGAGCGGGTCCGACCGCGTCCCGGAGGCCGCCCATGCATGAGGGTCCGCGTTGAACGTTACAGGGACGCCGGCGGCGGACGGCGCGCCTGCGCCCGGGGAGCGGCTCGGAGACTTCGTCCGGGAGACCGCAGACGCGCTCGTCGGCAACACCGGGCGGGCAGTTCGCTCCGACCTCCGCATCTACGCGGGCTGGTGCGCCGGCGAGAGCAGGCGCGCGCTGCCGGCGGCACCGGAGACGGTCGCGGCCTTCGTCGACGCCATGGCCGAGGTCCGCGCGCCGGCCTCCGTGCGCCGCTACGTCGCCACCATCGCCTTGGCTCACCGCGCCGTGGGCGCCGGCGGCACGGTTGCGAGCCCGCCGGTCAAGCTCGCCCTCAAGCGCATGCACCAAACCAACGGCCGCCGCCAGGCCCAGGCGCTCGGGCTGACCTGGCCCCTCCGGGTGCGCATGCTGGAGGCCGCCGGGGACCGGCTGATCGACGACCGCAACTGCGCCCTGCTCGCCGTCGCCTACGACGCGATGCTCCGGCGCTCGGAGCTGACCTCGTTGCAGGTCTCCGACCTGCTCGAGGAGGTCGGCGGCCACGGCACGCTGCTGGTGCGCCGCTCCAAGACCGACGGAGAGGGCCAGGGCGAGATCGTCTGGGTCGGGCCGGACAGCCTCAGGCTGGTGAAACGCTGGCGCAAGCGCGCCGGCGTCGGGGACGGCTACCTGTTCCGCTCCCTCGACAAGGGCGGGACGGTCCTTGGCGCCCTGCCGCCGGGCCAGGTGGCGCGCATCTTCAAGCGCATGGCGCGCAGGGCCGGCCTGCCGGCCTCGGTGGTGCGGGGCCTCTCGGGGCACAGCGCCAGGGTCGGCGCGGCCCAGGACATGATCGCCGCCGGGATCGAACTGCCGGCGATCCTCCAGGCCGGGCGGTGGAGGTCGGCATCCATGGTCAACCGCTACGGCGAGCGGCTGCTGGCGAAGCGCAGCGCCGCCGCCAAGCTCGCCCGCAAGCAGGGCCGGAAGTGAGCGGCTCGGTTTCGGGCGCGGCGGGAGCGCCCGGAGGGCCGGGCCGGCGCGTTCAGCCGCGCGCGGTTTCGAGTGCCAGCGAGGCGAAGGCGTCGAGGCAGCGGCGGGCGACCGGGCGCTGGCGGCCATACCCGGTGAGCCTGACCGCAAAGGGCCGTCCGAACGCGACGAAGCCGCCCCCGGCCGCGACCAGCGTCCCCGCGTCGAGATAGCGGCCGACGAAGTTCCGCCAGCCCAGGGCGAGACCCTGTCCCGCGATGGCCGCGTCGATCATGTAGACATAGTCGTCGTAGTTGCGGTAGCGCGGCGCGGGCTCCGGACGCCCGGCGGCCTCGAACCAGTCGTCCCAGGTCGCCCAGCCGAGGCTCGGCCGCGCGAAGCTGAGAAACGGCAGCGCGCCCCACTCCGCGACAGGCAGGCGCAGGATGTCCTCATGCGCCCCGGCAAAGCCGGGCGAGCACACCGGCGCCATCGCTTCGGGGAAGACCGCCACCTCGTCGCCGGGCACGCCGTCGACGCTATGGTAGCTCGCGAGCAGGTCGATCCTGTCGGTTTCCATCACGTTCGGGCGCTCCAGATAGCTTTCCTCGCAATGCAGCAGGCGGACGACCGCGTTCTCGCCCAGCTCCCGATGCACGTCCCTAAGCCGCGGTCTCAGGAACATCTCCGAGGTGGCGCCGCCGCAGGCGATCACGACCCGCTCGTCCTCCGCCAGGCTCGCGGCCGAAAGCGCGCCCGCAGCAATGCGCTCCAGGCCGATGGCGACGGCGCGATGGAAGACCTCCCCCGCCGGCGTGAGGACCACGGCGCGGCGGTCGCGTTCGAACAGCCGGACCCCGATCTCGCGCTCCAGTTCCGCGACGTAGCGGCTGACGGCGGGCTGGTGGACCTCCAGTTCCTCGGCGGCGCGGGCGAAGCTCACATGGCGTGCTGCGGCGTCGAACGCGCGCAGGGCGGCGATCCGGGGCAGCGGCCCGGCGGAATGCTTCAGCATGACGGCATCGGGATTTCCTCACGGACGATCACGGTCTCTCGTTAGCATAACAGTTTCGCTATCGAATTGCGCAAGAAAATGCGTTTCACAAGGCGACCGGGTTTCTCTACCAACGCCCGCCCCGGCTGCTGTCACGGCCGGGGGATCGACCGGGGGATCGACCGGGGGATCGACCGGGGGATCGACCGGGGGATCGACCGGGGG
>JAPPLJ010000055.1:0-11856 GCA_028819475.1 Rhodospirillaceae bacterium | reverse complement strand
ATCGACCGGGGCGGCCGGTGCCTGCGCGGCAGGGAGTTGATCGATGGATTCGGCCATTGCAATCGGATGCCAGTGTCAATGGTGCCGTTCCCAAATGCGGCTCCCGTCGGATGACGAAGCCGGGCGCCGGCCCGGCGCACGTCGTCGGCATGAGGCCGGCGATGCCGCCCGACCCGGCCCGCAGGACGTCCCGATGCTCGTGGCATTCTCGCCGGCGGAAGCCTGCGGCGGGCCGGGCGAACCCGCAGGGTGGGGACCGGTCCTGGAAGGAGAGGCACCCTGGGAGACCGTGCTCGTACCGCGCGGCACATCAAGATGAGGCCTCCCGCGTTCCCGGGTCTTCGGCCGGACAGCGGCCAGAGCGTTCCCGTTGCAGTTCAGGAGGCGGTTCCTGCCGTGCCGGGCCCCTCGGCCGGATTGCGCCCGCCGGTAGTGCTGCAAGGCATCCGCGTCGCGGCGGCGGCGCTGGCCGTGTCGGCGGTCCTGGCGTCCGGCTTCGGCGGCGCGGCCCGGGCCCAGACCCCCCAGACCGCCGTGTGCAGCAACACGCCCGGCGCCGGCGAGAGGGTCGAGTGCGAAAACAGCAACCAGGCCAAGATCGATATCGACCTGGACGGGGTCGATATCACGGCGACGGACGACGATGAGTCGGCCATCTACCTCCGCAAGCAAGGGACCGGAAGCGGCGGCGCCATCGACCTTTCGATCACCGGCAGCTCGATAAAGAACACGGCATCGAGCGAGGAACACCTCGTTTATATCCGGCACGACGGCTCCGGGGATATCGGCATCGAAGTCCGCGACAGCTCGCTCACGAGTCTGGGCGAACAATACGGCATCAGAGTCTGGACGGTTAACGCCAAGAAAACCCTTACCGAATTGCACACCGGCGATATCGACATCCTGCTCGACGGGGTAACGCTGTTTTCCGCCGGCAATGACAATCTCCAGGTCCAGGACGTCCGTTCCGGAGACATCACAATCCGGGTCCGCGACAGCGTCTTCACCGGAACCGGCACAAACAGCCGCGGCATTCTCGCCGCTTCAGAACGCGGCGGCACGGTCGATATCGCGGTCTTCGGCGGCTCGATCACGACCGGGGGCGACGGCGCCAGCGGCATCGTCGCCCAGAAATCCGGGACCGGCGCCCAGGCCTCCGCCGATCCTATCAGGGTCGCGGTGGACGGCGTCACGATCAGGACCACGGGCGGGTATCCAGCCGGCGAAACAAGGTCCCAGACGATTTTCGGGTCGCACGGCATCGGCGCCGAACACCGGGGCTCCGGCAGCGTCGATGTCACGGTCCGGGGCGGGTCGATTACCGTGACTGGCGCCGGCCAGCACGGCATCGCGGTCGGCGGGCTCACGGTGGACGGCAATACCCTGTACGCCACGAGCGGCCGGGACGCGGACGGCTACCGCAGGCAGACCGTATGGGTGGACGCCCCGGTATCCGGCGGCTCGGGCACCGGCGCGGGCGTCGCGCTTTACGGCGGCGGCAGGGTGATCGTCGGCCCCAACGCCCGCATCGGCGCGGCGTCGGGGACCGCGATCCGGGCCGCCATCCGCACGGGCCAGGCGGCGGCGGACGATCCCAAGCTGCATGTGGAACTATGGGCCGGCGGCCGGCGGATCGCGGACCTGCTGATCGGCAACATCGTCAACGAGGGCGGCGCGTCCTACACCACCGTGGCGGTCAACGGCGTCGTGCTGATGGACGGCGGCACGGTCGCCGAGGGCGTCATGGCCGCGAACGGCGCGCGCAACGTGTGGCTGCGCGCCGGCGCGAACGGCGCCAACCTTGAAGCGGCGGACTTCCTGGACCGCTGGGCACCGCGGGCGGCGGTCTACGAGGCGCTGCCGGGCTTCCTTCTGCGGCTGGACGAGGCGGGCGGCGGGAGCGGTCCCGGGGCGCCGGCGGGGGATGTCGGCGGCGGGGAGGGACGGCTGCGGACGCCGGGCTCGCCCCTGTGGCTGCGCGTCGGCGGGGCGCTGGGCGCCTACCGGCCGCAGAGCGCCACGGTGGGCGCACGCTACCGCTACACCCGCTATGCGGCGGAGGCCGGCTTGGATTTCCGGCTCGGCGACGATCTTACCGGCTGGGCCGGGCTGCGGCTGGTCTCCGGCTCGGCCCGGGTTTCTTCGGCGGCCGGCGGCGGCCGGATCTCCGCCCTCGGCTACGGCTTGAGCGCCGGCTGGCCTGGCAGCACGAAGAAACCGGCTGGTACGCCGAGGGCCGCGCCTCGCTGACCCGCTACAGCGCGGAATTCTCGTCGTCGGGCCTTGGCGGCCTCAAGAAGGGCGCGGCCGCCTGGGCCCATTTCCTCGGCGTGGAGGGCGGCCGGCGCTTCGGGCTGGACGGCGGCAAGACGACGCTCGCCGCGCGGGCCTGGCTCCACCGGTCCGGCGTGTCGATGGGCCGGTTCCGGGATGCGGCGGGCTCGCGGCTCTCGGTCGGCGGTTCGAACCGGCTCCGGATCGGCGCCGGCGTCGCCGCCGAGACGCGGCTGACGGGAAGGGTGTCGCGAAAGACGGCGGCCCCGCCAAAACGGGAGGACGGGCTGACGCTGCACGGTTCGCTGGGTGCGGAGCAGACCCTCGGCGGCGGGACGGAAATCACGGTGTCCCGCGAAACGCTCAACTCGGAAGCGAAGGCGACCCGGCTCAGGATCGGCGCGGGCGGAACCTGGCGATGGGGCGGCATGGCGCTGAGCGGCACGCTCGCCGCGGACGGCCTGGTTTCGGGCGACACTGCCTACGCCGCCCGCCTCGACCTCAGGGTCCGGTTCTGAGAACCGACCCTGCGCCGGCCGGCGGCTTCCTCCCTCCTCCCGCCGGCCGGCGGCGCCCGGCCGGGCCGAGTCCGGGGGTGCGGTGTAGACCTTGCCTTGCCGGCTTGGTCCCCGCCGTGTTTCCTGGTGTGTTCCCTGGCGTGATTCCTGTCGCGTTCCGTCCCGCTCAGGCGCCGGCAGCCGGGCTCGCGAGGTGCGCGAAGGCGTCGAGACAGCGGCGGGCGACCGGCCGCTGGCGTCCGCGTCCGGTGAGCCTGGCGAAGCAGCTCCGGCCGGTTTCGACGAAGCCGTCCGCGACCGTGACCAGCGTCCCCGCGTCGAGGTAGCTGTCGATGAAGTGACGCCAGCCGAGCGCGAGGCCCTGTCCGGCGACGGCCGCTTCGAGCAGGTAGACATAGTCCTCGATGCCGGTGTAGCGCGGCCGGGGCGTCGGATAGCCCGCGGCTTCGAACCAGTCGTGCCAGGTCACCCAGCCCCGCGGCGGCCGCGCGAGCCTGAGAAACGGCAGCGCGCCCCACGCCGCGACGGGCCCGGCCAGGACCCGCGCGTGGGTCGCGGCGAAGCCGGGCGAGCACACCGGCGTGACGGCCTCCTCGAAGACCGCCACCCAGTTCCCGGGCGCGCCGTCGGACTTGCGGTAGGTGAGCACCAGATCGGCCTCGTTGTCGCCCAGACGGTCGAGCACGTCGGGGTCGAGGGTCAGGATGCGCAGGCAAACGGTCTCGCCCATCGTCCGGCGCAGGGCCGGAAAGCGGGGCATCACGAACTGGCGCGAGGTCGACGGGCCGCAAGCGATCACCACCCGCTCGTCCTCCGCCAGGCTCGCCGCCGAAAGCGCGCCCGAGGCGATGCGCTCCAGGCCGATGGCGACGGCGCGATGGAAGATCGCTCCCGGCGGCGTGAGGACCACGGCGCGGCGGCTGCGCTCGAACAGTTCGACCCCGACGTCGCGCTCCAGTTCCGCGACGTAGCGGCTGACGGAGGGCTGGTGGATGCCCAGTTCCTCGGCGGCGCGCACGAAGCTTCCAAGGCGCGCGGCGGCCTCGAACGCCCGCAGGGCGTTGATCCGGGGCAGCGGGCCGGCAGGATAGTTCAGCATGACGGCGCCGGGTTCCCTTCACGGACGATCGCAGTCTCTCACCAGCATAACAGTTTCGCTATCGATTTCAGCAAGAAAATGCATTTCACAAGCCGTCCGTGATTCTCTACCAACGTCCGCCTTGGCTGGCACGGTCAGGGAATCGATCGGGGCGGTGGATCGATGGATCCGGCCTGCACCATCGGGTGTCGGCGTCATTGGTGCCGTTCCCGAAGACGATCCCTGTCGGATGACGAAGCCGGGCGGCCGGCCCGGCGCAAGTCGTCGGCATGAGGTCGGCGAGGCCGTCGCCGTCCGTCCGGCCTGCAGGATGTTCAAGCGCTTGCGAAATCCTGCAGCGGGCCGAACCAGTCCGCGTCGTGGAGAGCGGCATTGGAAGGAGAGGCATCCCGGGAGACCGCGGTCGTACCACACGGCGCCACGAGATTGGGGACGAATTGTATCCGCAGGGGCACGGCCGGACAGCGGCCTGGGCGTCCCCGCTGCGGTCCTCAAGGCTATTCTTGCCGTAGCGGGCCCTTTGATCGCTTCGGCCGGATGGCGGGGGCAAGCGCCGGCCAGATTACGCCCGATAACTGTCATTATCGGGCGCCATTCTGTCAAGTCCCGTTGATTTGCCTGGCCGTCGTCCGCGCCCGTCCACCGCCTGAAAGTCCATGTAATCCCTCGCATTCCTTATAGATTGTAGTGTCCGCGCCGGCCCCGCCGCCGGCGCCAGTTGACCTGTGTTGACGCCGGGTTCCTGCCATATCGCCCCGGCGACCCTGCCGCCCGGCCCGCACCAGGCGTCTCGCACGATGCCTCCGGACCGCTGAGCAAGCACCCCGTAATCCCGCGTTTCCGGCGGTTTCCGGGCGCCGCGCCACTGCCCGGCCATCCCTGCCCGACCCGCCGAGTTGCGCCCGATAATGACAGTTATCGCGAGCAATCCGGCAACGGTTCGGGTTCGCCGATGGGCAGGTACGGGGTCGCTTCCCTGGGTGTTCGGGGAGTGTTCGGGCAAGCTGGGAAGAGGCCTGCCAGCCAGCCAGCCAGCCAGCCAGCCAGCCAGTTAATGATGTGCGCCGGAGCCGGAGCGCCGCCGCGCGCGAGGCGCAGCCGGATTCTGCCGGCATGAGCGGGCGCCCGGGGACCGGGCGCGCCGGCGGCGCAGACGCCCGGCGGCGCGGCTCCCGCACTTTGCTTTGCGATACCAACATGAGGATGGCGTCGATGCTTCACCGGACGACGGCACAGGACTGCGCGGCGGACGCCAGGGGCCGCTCCCTCGACAGGCTCGGGACAGGGACTTCGACAGGATCAGGGCAGGAGTCGAGCTGGCGGGCGCGCCGGTCCCGTCTCGCGCGGCCGGGCGGCGCGGTAGCCCGCCTGCTCGCCGCCGGCCTGTTCCTGCTCGCCGTTGCCGCGCCGGGGCCGGCGCTGGCGCAGACCAGCGAGAAGCTGGTCGGCAACACCGGGCAGACCAGCACCACAAGCGGACCTGAAACCAACACGGATCTCGCCCAGGCGTTCACGACGGGCAGCGACGCCTCCGGCAAGAAGGGCTTCAAGCTGACGGCGGTGAAGGCGAAGATCATCGGGCACAGCAGCGCGCCGACCTACACCGCGCACATCTTCAAGGCGAACACCCAGACCGGCCTGCCGACCGGCAGCAGCCTGGGTACGTTCACGAACCCGTCTTCGCTGGCGACCAGCGGGATCGTGACCTGGACGGCGACCGGGGGCGGCATCGATCTGGACGCCGGCACGGGCTACCTCTTCGTCCTGGACGTGACGACGGTGGGCAGTGTTGCCTTTGCTCTCACGAATGCGGACGCCGAGGACGGAACGCCGGCGTCGGGCTGGTCCGTCGACAACGTTTACGCCCTGCGGTCGGGCATTGCCAACAACATTGCCTGGGGCAGGCCTTCCGGCAGCCCCGCGATGCAGATCGAGGTCCACGGCTACGCCAAGCAGGCGCCGCGGAGCCCGTTCGCCCCGGTGCAGACCGCCGGCGTGCTGGTGGACAACTACAATCTGCAGGAGGAAAATCAGTTGATCTCGCCGGATTTCACCGGCGACCTCGCCCAGGGGTTCACCACCGGCAGCGCCCCCGGGGGCTACACGCTGACCGGCCTGGATCTGCCCTTCGTTTTCACCGGCACGAGGCCGGTCTACAGCGTGGAGATCCGGACGAGCGAACCGTCGGGCAGCCGTGCGATCCCGACGGACACCGTCGAGGGCACGCTGACGCTGGCCTCGGTGGACGGCAGCAGCCACAGTTTCACGGCGGTGGGCGGCATCGACCTGAAGCCGAGCACCACGTATTTCGTGGTCATCGACGCGACCGGGAACGCGGACAACTACCATTGGGCCGGCAGGCGTGAAGGCTACGACCAGGTTGCGGGCGCCGCGGGGTGGCGCATCGAGGACTACAGCCTCAACCACGTTCACGGATCATGGGGGCGGACCCTCTTCCAGAACGTGAACATTGTCCTCCGCCTCACCGTCCACGGCTACATAAAGAACGCCTTCCCGCCGGACGCGCCGGCCGCGCCGACGGTGAGCGCGGTGTCGGGCAAGGGCGGCCAGCTGTCGGTGAGCTGGGACGCGCCGGCCAACGACAACGGCTCGGCGGTCATCGACTACGACCTGCGGTATTTCAAGGGCAGCTCGGACCCGACGAACGAGGCGGACTGGGTCGATGAGGGCTTTGGCGGGCAGAGCGGCATCCCGAGCATAGGCACGGCGACCTCGGCGACCCTCTCGGGCCTGGCGCCGAGCAGCCAGTACCGGGTGCAGGTGCGCGCGGCGAACGACATCGGCGAAGGCGCCTGGTCGGACTCGGGCTCGGGCACGACCAACGCGGCCGGGACCAACAACGCGCCGAAGCTGTTCGAGCGGAAGACAGGCGACGCGGACAACGCCTGCCAGGAGAAGACCGACACCTCGACGCCGACGGCGACCATCAATGCGCCCACCGGCACGCTGGTTTCGCTTTCGCCCATCTACGCCCGCCAGTCTTCGGGGGACACGGCGGAATGGCCGGACATCTGTACCGGCACCGACCGGGCTGTCCCCAACTTCGACGACCGGGACGCCGAGCCGCTGTCCTACACGTATTCGTACACGCTGCCGGACCGTGTTCGGCTGGTGAATGACACCCCGCGCATCGTGACCTCGACTAGCCAGGGCAAAACGGCTGACAGATTGTTCGTTCGAGCCCAAACCGCGGGCACGCCACCAGTGGACATACGGATCGACGTCACGGCCACGGACCCGCAGGGCGCCTCGGTCAGCACGCATTTCATCTTCCAGTCCGCCTCCTTCCCCAACGCGGTGGGCGCGCCGAGCCTCAAGGCGCCGGGCCTGGTGCGCTTCGTGCGGAACAAGCGCGGCAGCGCGGTGCTGCCGGCGGCGACCGGCGGCGACCGGCCGCAATACGGCTATCTCTACCATGTGAGCGGCCTGCCGCCGGGGCTCAGCTTCGATTCGGATACCCGCACGATCTCGGGCACGCCGACGGCGGCGGGGACCTGGACCGCGACCTACACCGCCGACGACTTCGACGGGCACTATTCGCGCAACAACAGCCCGACGACGGCGGACACGAACGACGCGGCGAGCCAGACCTTCATGGTGCGGGTCGATCCGCCGTCCGGCGGCACGCCCACCATCCAGGGGCTGTGGGGGGTCTCGCTGCCGGCGCACGATTCGGACACGCCCAGGGACGGCGTCTACGACACCTACATCCGGGGCGACAAGATCGCGTTCCACGTCCAGTACGACCGGCCGGTCAAGCCGACGCTGCCGAAGAAGAACAGCCGGATCTCGCTGCGCATGCATCTGGGCCCGGACAGCGCCGGCACCACGAAGCGGGCCAACCTGGAGAGCATCCTGTACGGCGGGCGGGTGCTGCGTTTCGTCTACGAGGTGCAGGCCGGCGACACGGACACGAACGGCGTCTGGATCCAGACCGCCTCGTCCACCAACAAGCAGGTGATATTCCTGGCCAACGACGCGAGCCTGGTCGATGCGGTGACCGGCGTGGATGCCGGCCGGACCCTGAGCGGGCTGCCGACCGCGGGCGGCCAGCTCCCGGGCGCCGAGCGGTCGAAGGTGAACGGCTCGCTGACGACCGCCAACGGGGTGCGGGTGACGGGCGCGGAGGTCGACGGCGCGACGCTGAAGGTGCGCTTCAGCGCGAACCTGAACACGGCCGGGGTAGACACGGGCCTGCTGGCCACCGAGCTCGGCGTGCAGGGGGCGGGCGACGTCTAGGGCGAGACGGTCACCTCCCAACACCCGGACGGGGTCTCGTTCGCCTCGGTGACGCACGAGGGCGCGACGGTGACGGAGATGCGCCTCACGCTGAGCCAGCCGGCGCGGCCCGGCCAGCGGGTGAGGCTGCGCTACTGGGGCAGCCGGCTGAAGAGCACGGCGAACGTCCAGGTGCCGCGTTTCGGGCAGCTCGAGGTGACCAACGTGACCGGCGGCGCGGCGGCGATGGCGCCGGCGCCGCTCTACGGCTCGGCGGCGGGGAGCACGGTGACGGTGCGCTTCACCCGGGCGCTGGCCGAGGACTCGGCGCCGACGGCGGGGGCCTTCCAGGTGTGGACGCGGGACCGCAACAATGACGGCCGCACGATCTGGGGCATGGCGACGGCGACGACTTCGGTCTCGGGCGACACGGTCACGATCCCGCTGGACGGGAGCGTGAAGGCCGACGAGCAGTTGAGGGTGAGCTATTTCAAGCCCGCCTCGGGGCCGGTGCTGAAGGACCGGCTGCTGAACACCGAGGTCGCGTCGTGGCGGGACTTCCCGGTCTATTCCAACCACGACGTCACCCCGCCCGGCGCACCGTCCATGGTGGTGTTCCAGCATCCGTCGGTCACCACCGCCTCGACCGTGGTGCTGTATTTCGAGAAGGCGCTGGACACGGGCTCGGTGCCGGCCGCCGCGAACTTCACGGTGAGCGCCGCCGGCAGCACCGTTACGACCACGAGCTATTCGGTGACCAACAACAGCGTGATTTTCGGGGCCAACGCCGCGTCGGTCTCCGGCACGACCGACTGGCGTGTCGTCTACGACCCCGATGCGACCGGCGGCACGCCGATCCGGGACGAGGCCGGCAACCGGGTGGCGGGCTTCACCCTGGATCGGACGGCCACGTCGCCCAACAAGCCGGCGCCGGCAACCCAGGCTATGACCGTGGACGGGGCTACGTTGGAAATTCTCTTCGGCGCCACCGACTGGCTGGACCCGTCCAGCGTGCCGGCGGCGTCGGCGTTCACCTTCCACAACACCGAGTCGCCCGCCGCCGAGATCGACATCGGCATCGAGGACATCTCGGTGACATCGAAGCGGCTGATCCTCCTGCTCGAGAACCCGGTGCCGCCCTGCGCCGGGATTACGGTGACCAACAACATCGCGTTCCGGATCACCTACACCAAGCCCGCGACCAACCCCCTCCGGGGCCTCGGCGGCACCGGACAGGCGGACGGGTTCGGGCCGCTGAACGTGCAGAACCAGCGGACGGACCGGTGCAGGCGGATCCGATGAGCCGGCAACGCGAACGGGAGGAAAGGCAGATGACCATGCACCGAATCCGGAACCTGGGCCTCCTGGGCCTGATGGCCCTGTCCCTGTCCCTGTCCCTCGCCCTGCCGGCCGGCGCGGCGCAGGCGGCGCGCCATGCCGTGGCCGGCAAGACCGTGACCCTCGATCTCGGCCACACCCTGGATCAACGGAAGATGCTGGACCCGGCGGATTTCACCGTGACGGCCGCCGGCACGGCGGTGGCGGTGCTGTCCGCCTCCTTCGCGAAGACCGGCACGGGCGTCGCCCTCGGCCTCGCCCGCGCGCCGGCCGCCGGCGCGGCGGTGACGGTCACCTATGCCTGGCCGTGGTCGGGCGAGGGGCTGTGGACCGCGTCCGGCGACCAGATCGACCGTTTCACGCTCAGCCTGCGGGCGGGCGGGACGGCGGCGGACCCGGCGGCGCTGAGCGCCTCGTTCCACGGCCTGCCCGCGGCCCATGACGGCAAGAAGCGGTTCGGCTTCGAGCTGCGCTTCGGCGAAGAGGTCCCGGGTCTGACCCTGACCGCGGTCAAGGCCGCGCTGACGGTGACCGGCGGCCGGACGATCGACGTCAGGCGCACGGTCAGGGGCAGCAACGGCAGCGTGACGGTCCGGGTGCGGCCGGCCGGGGCCGGGGCGCTGACCCTGGCGCTCAAGGCGACGGCGGACTGTGCGGCAACGGGCGCGATCTGCGCGCGCGGCGGGAAGAAGCTCGCTTCGCTCTCGGCGACGGTGCCGGGTCCGGCCGGCAACGCGCCGGCGACACCGGAATCGTCGGCGCTGACGGCGTCGTTCGTGGGCCTGCCGGCGGAACATGACGGCAGCGAGCGGTTCGGCTTCGAGATCCGCTTCTCGGATGAGGTCGCCGGGCCCGCGCTCAGGGCGGTCGCGGCCGCGCTCCGGGCGAGCGGCGGCAAGGTCGTGGCCGTGAAGCGCACGGCGGCCGGGCAGAGCCGGAACTTCACGGTGCAGGTGCAGCCGGACGGCACGGACGACGTGACGGTCAGCCTGCCGGCGACCGCGGACTGTGCGGCAACGGGCGCGATCTGCGCCAGCGGCGGCAGGAAGCTGGCGGCGCTCACGGCGACGGTGCCGGGCCCGGCCGGGCTCTCGGTCGCCGACGCGAGGGCCGACGAGGGCCCGGACGCGGCGGTCGCGTTCACGGTGACGCTGAGCCGGGCGGCCGCCGGCACGGTGACGGTGGATTATGCCACGGCGGACGGCACGGCGACGGCGGGCCGGGATTATACGCAGACCGGCGGCACGCTCTCCTTCGCGGCGGGCGAGACCGAGAAGACGGTCAGCGTGCCGTTGCTCGACGACGCCCATGACGAGGGCGAGGAGACCTTCGCGCTCAATCTCTCGAACCCGTCCGGGGCGGTCATCGCCGACGGCGAGGCCACGGGGACGATCGTCAATTCGGACCCGCTGCAGAAGATCTGGCTGGCGCGCTTCGGGCGCACGGTGGCGATCCAGACGGTCGAGGCCCTGGAGGGGCGCTTCGCCGTCCGGGCGGGCGCGGCGCCGCGCATGACGGTGACGATGATGGGCCGGACCCTGGACCTGGCGCAGACCGGCGAGGGCCAGATACTGACCGCGGCGCTGACCGGGCTCGCCCGGGCGTTCGGCGCGACTCCCCCGAACAATGCGGCCAACGGCAACGACCCGTTCGGCAACGACCGGTTCGCGCGGCACGATATCGGCGCCCGGACCGGAACCGGCGCCCGCGGCCTGGCGCCGGCGCGGCGGCCGACGATGCGCGAGCTGCTGCCGGGCAGCGCGTTCCACTTCACGACCGGGGAGATGCCGGGCCTGGGCGGCGCGATGACCAGCTGGGGCAAGGTCCTGTCGGACACGTCGGGCGGCTCGGGCGGTTCGGGCAGCCTGTCGTTTGCGGGCGAGACCGCGACCGGCGTGCTGGGCGTGGACTGGGAGGGCGACTGGCTGCTGGCCGGCGTGGCGCTGTCGCGCACCGTCGAGAGCGGCGGCGCCGCCTTCGCGCCGTCGGGCACGGACTACGGCATCGAGGGTACCCTGACCATGGTGACGCCCTACCTGCGCGTGCGCGCGGGCGAGGGCCTGTCCTTCTGGAGCGCGCTCGGCTCGGGCGGCGGCGCGATGACGCTGTCCTGGGACGGCGTCTCGCAGACGGCGGACATCGCCATGCGGCTTGCCGCCGCCGGCGGCCGGGCCGAGCTGCTGCGGCCCGGCCCCGATGGCGGGCTGGCGCTGGCGCTGAAGGCGGACGCCTTCTTCGTGCGCACCCGCTCGGCGCGGGTCTCGACGCCGGGCGTGGGCAACCTGGCGGCGGCGACCGGCGACGCCAGCCGGGTGCGGGCGGTGCTGGAAGGGTCGCGCGCCTTCGCGCTGCCGGACGGCGGCGCGCTGGAGCCGTCGCTGTCGCTCG
>JAPPLJ010000054.1 GCA_028819475.1 Rhodospirillaceae bacterium | reverse complement strand
GTCGTCAGCTCGTGTCGTGAGATGTTGGGTTAAGTCCCGCAACGAGCGCAACCCCCATCTTCAGTTGCCATCGGTCCGGCCGGGCACTCTGGAGAAACTGCCGGTGACAAGCCGGAGGAAGGCGGGGATGACGTCAAGTCCTCATGGCCCTTATGGGTAGGGCTACACACGTGCTACAATGGCGGTGACAGCGGGCAGCAAAGGGGCGACCCAGAGCTAATCCCGAAAAGCCGTCTCAGTTCGGATTGTACTCTGCAACTCGAGTGCATGAAGGTGGAATCGCTAGTAATCGCGGATCAGCATGCCGCGGTGAATACGTTCCCGGGCCTTGTACACACCGCCCGTCACACCATGGGAGTTGGCTTTACCCGAAGGCGGTGCGCTAACCGTAAGGGGGCAGCCGACCACGGTAAGGTCAGCGACTGGGGTGAAGTCGTAACAAGGTAGCCGTAGGGGAACCTGCGGCTGGATCACCTCCTTTCTAAGGATGCCGGCGGCAGCCCGCTCCCCGATAAATTGCCGGGGCGGGGCTCTGCCAGCGTACCTTACAACCCGCCGGGCGCCGGCGGGCCGCCGTCTGCGTATCCCTTTCCACCGTTTCCCGGCTTCGCCGGGCGGTCCGTGAAGCGGGCGCGTCCGGCGAAGTCCTTTCGCCTGGGTGCAGGCTGAATTGCGGCCAGGCCGCGGGTTCGCAAGCGCCGGCTTGCCGGACTGTGCCGGGCCCGTAGCTCAGTTGGTTAGAGCGCACGCCTGATAAGCGTGAGGTCGGTAGTTCAAATCTACCCGGGCCCACCATGTTTCGCCTTCCGCAAGGCGCGCCGGGGGCCGTAGCTCAGTCGGGAGAGCGCCTGCTTTGCAAGCAGGAGGTCGTCGGTTCGATTCCGATCGGCTCCACCAAATCGAACGCCGGATTTTCCGGCGCGAGGGGAAACGGCATTGGTTGGCGAATGAGTTTTCGCAATTCCGACCGGCGCGGCGATCGTCCGCCGGTCCGGTTCACTGACATCGTAAATCAGGTAGTAAAGCTGGCCGCGCCAGTCCTCGTCGGCCCGGTTTCCCCGGAGAGATTCCTGGGAAAACCGGATTGAGGGGGCTGGTTGCGATCGCATCATGTGGAGAGCCGATCTCCTGCGGGGTGCGTGGCTGACGGTTCCCGGGTTCCTCCGGGGCTTGCCGGCAGCGACGGCGTTTTCCCCTGCATGTGACGGTTTTCCGATCGAACAAGCGCAAGAAGGGCGTTTGGCGGATGCCTTGGCGTTGAGAGGCGATGAAGGACGTGGCACTCTGCGATAAGCCGCGGGGAGATGAGAGCAATCTTTGATCCGCGGATTTCCGAATGGGGAAACCCACCCGTAAGGGTATCCTGCTTGCAGGAGGCAAACCCGGGGAACTGAAACATCTAAGTACCCGGAGGAAAGGACATCAACATGAGACTCCCCTAGTAGTGGCGAGCGAACGGGGACCAGGCCATTAGCAAACTGTTCAAACTGGAACCGTGCTGGAAAGCCGGACCATAGCGGGTGACAGTCCCGTACAGGTAAACGGACAGGGCGCTATCGAGTAGGGCGGGACACGTGAAATCCTGTCTGAACATGGGGGGACCATCCTCCAAGCCTAAGTACTCCTCAACGACCGATAGCGAACGAGTACCGTGAGGGAAAGGTGAAAAGCACCCCGATTAGGGGAGTGAAAGAGACCCTGAAACCGGACGCCTACAAGCAGTGGGAGCCCCCTTCGAGGGGTGACCGCGTACCTCTTGCATAATGGGTCAGCGACTTGATCTGTGTAGCGAGCTTAAGCCGCTAGGCGTAGGCGCAGCGAAAGCGAGTCTGAACAGGGCGACGAGTTACATGGATCAGACCCGAAACCTGGTGATCTAGGCATGGGCAGGCTGAAGGTGCGGTAACACGCACTGGAGGGCCGAACCCACCGATGTTGAAAAATCGGGGGATGACCTGTGGCTAGGGGTGAAAGGCCAAGCAAACCAGGAAATAGCTGGTTCTCCGCGAAACCTATTTAGGTAGGCCGTCGGGTGTATGCCTGCGGGGGTAGAGCACTGGATGGGCTAGGGGGGCGCGAGCCTTACCAAACCTAACCAAACTCCGAATACCGTAGAGCACTGCCCGGCAGACAGACGGCGGGTGCTAAGGTCCGTCGTCGAAAGGGAAACAGCCCAGACCGCCAGCTAAGGTCCCTAAATCATGGCTAAGTGGGAAAGGATGTGGGACGACCAAGACAGCCAGGAGGTTGGCTTAGAAGCAGCCACCCTTTAAAGAAAGCGTAACAGCTCACTGGTCTAAACAAGTTGTCCTGCGCCGAAAATGTAACGGGGCTCAAGCCATGTACCGAAGCTGCGGATGTTCTCAGGTATCAGTTGCCAGGAATCAGGAATCAGTGTGGTGGAGCTAGATGATCCACTCGTTTGAAGACTTGGAAGTATTCAAGCGGGCCTACAGGAATTCTCTCGCGATCCATACTGAAAGCCTAAACTGGCCTCAGATCGAACAGCATGCTCTGGCAAGCCAAATTCGTCGGGCGAGTAAGTCGATACCGGCGAATATCGCAGAAGGATTTGGCAAACAGCGCGTTTCCGCCAAAGAGTTCAAACGCTTCTTGATGATTGCGTTGGGCTCGACCGAAGAGATGCGCGTCTGGTGCAGATATGCCTACGATCTGGGCTATATCGACAAAGCGTCTTGGGACGAATGGCGGAGAGAATACCGCGAGATCGCCAAGATGCTGCAGGGATTGGCGAATACGCTGGATAACCGGCGTTATTCTGATCCCTGATTCCTGACATCTGATACCTGTTGAACATGGTAGCGGAGCGTTCCGTATGCCTGCGAAGCGCGCCTGTGAGGGCGCGTGGAGGTATCGGAAGCGAGAATGCTGACACGAGTAGCGATAAAGAGTGTGAGAAACACTCTCGCCGAAAGCCCAAGGGTTCCTGCGTAAAGCTAATCTGCGCAGGGTTAGCCGGCCCCTAAGGCGAGGCCGAAAGGCGTAGCCGATGGGAACACGGTAAACATTCCGTGGCCTGTCAGGAGTTGACGAAGGCCGAAAGCTGTCCGTCCTTATCGGATTGGTCGGGCAGCCTGGGACTTCCAGGAAATAGCCCTGACGTTAGACCGTACCCCAAACCGACACAGGTGGGCTGGTAGAGCATACCAAGGCGCTTGAGAGAACGGTGCTGAAGGAACTCGGCAAAATGCCTCCGTACCTTCGGAAGAAGGAGGACCTCGCCCGGGCAACCGGGCCGGGGTGGCACAGACCAGGGGGTAGCGACTGTTTACTAAAAACACAGGGCTCTGCGAAGTCGCAAGACGACGTATAGGGTCTGACGCCTGCCCGGTGCCGGAAGGTTAAGGGGAAGGGTGCAAGCTCTGAACCGAAGCCCCGGTAAACGGCGGCCGTAACTATAACGGTCCTAAGGTAGCGAAATTCCTTGTCGGGTAAGTTCCGACCTGCACGAATGGCGTAACGACTTCCCCGCTGTCTCCAGCACCGACTCAGCGAAACTGAATTCTCCGTGAAGATGCGGAGTAGCCGCGGCTAGACGGAAAGACCCCGTGCACCTTTACTACAGCTTCGCACTGGTATTAGGACCGTCATGTGTAGGATAGGCGGGAGCCTTTGAAGCGCTGGCGCCAGTTGGCGTGGAGGCATCCTTGAAATACCGCCCTTAACGCTTCTGATATCTAACCGCGATCCGTGAACCCGGGTCCGGGACCGTGCGTGGCGGGTAGTTTGACTGGGGCGGTCGCCTCCCAAAGAGTAACGGAGGCGCGCGAAGGTTGGCTCAAGCTGGTCGGAAATCAGCTGTGGAGTGCAAAGGCATAAGCCAGCCTGACTGCGAGGCCGACGGGCCGAGCAGAGACGAAAGTCGGCCTTAGTGATCCGGTGGTCCCGCATGGAAGGGCCATCGCTCAACGGATAAAAGGTACGCCGGGGATAACAGGCTGATGACGCCCAAGAGTCCATATCGACGGCGTCGTTTGGCACCTCGATGTCGGCTCATCACATCCTGGGGCTGGAGCAGGTCCCAAGGGTACGGCTGTTCGCCGTTTAAAGTGGTACGTGAGCTGGGTTTAGAACGTCGTGAGACAGTTTGGTCCCTATCTGCCGTGGCTGTACGAGACTTGAGAGGAGCTGCCCCTAGTACGAGAGGACCGGGGTGGACGTACCTCTGGTGTACCTGTTGTGGCGCCAGCCGCACCGCAGGGTAGCTAAGTACGGACGGGATAACCGCTGAAAGCATCTAAGCGGGAAGCCTCCCTCGAAACGAGGTCTCGCCTGAGAGCCGTGGAAGACCACCACGTTGATAGGCCGGGTGTGGAAGTGCAGCAATGCATGAAGCTAACCGGTACTAATCGCTCGATCGGCTTGTTCTTTCCCCGGTCCTTTTCGGGCCGGGGCGGAAAATCTCACATGCAGCGGAAAGCGCTGTGTCCCCCGTGCGGCGGTCGTTCCCGATTGCCGGCAGGGGCCGGCAACGCTGCAGACCGTCTCTCCATGCGACGCCGCGCGGCCGGCCCCCGATTTGCCCGGGGAGCCGGCGGCGGCGAATGCGATCCTGCCAGCTTTTCGGCTTTCGGTTTGCCGCTGTCGTACGGCAACTGTACGCGTACAAACTCGTACGGCAGCCGGCACCGGCTGCCCTGTGTTTGCATGGCCTGGTGGTTATAGCGAGGGGGAAACACCCGATCCCATCCCGAACTCGGCCGTGAAGACCTTCAGCGCCGATGGTACTGCGTCTCAAGGCGTGGGAGAGTAGGTCGCTGCCAGGCCTTGCAAGCACAGGGGGCCGCCAAGGTGTCGGTCGATTCCGGCGGCTGTCAGCGGCCGGTAAATCCCGGCCTGGCGAAGCCGTCCGCCATACGGGCCGATCGCGGCCCGGCTACCTGATTTCGATGCGCGAACCTGATTTCACCCGGAAACCGGATCGGCTATTTTGCGATAACCGTCGGAAACCGGGCCAGGACGCGGGGTGGAGCAGTCTGGTAGCTCGTCAGGCTCATAACCTGAAGGTCGCAGGTTCAAATCCTGCCCCCGCAACCAAAGAAGCCCCTGAAAACGTTGTAGTTTTCAGGGGCTTTTCGATTCTCGGACCGGGGCACATTTTTGCACGGTCAACACATGATCAACACGGGAGCTTCGGCGCGAATCGCTCGTTCTCCGCGCAAGTGTCCGGTCTGACCGCGCCGGCGGGTTGCCGAGGGCCAACGGGAAGGGCTCGGGCGGAGGCGGGCATTCCGGCGGGCGACAACGGGTTCGCCCCGGGTCGGTCATCCGTTACGGTCAGCAACGCCTGACCGATGCCGCCGCAACGCGATCGCGCCCTGCGGAATACGGGCCTGCGGAATGCGGGATTGCCGTTCCCGGCCGAACCGGCTGGCGTCCGGCGGGCTCCGGGAATAGCCTGTCAGCCGTCATGCAGGATGCCCCCGCCGTATCGGTATCGGAATCGCAGGTCCCGGAAACGCGGGCCGGAGAACCGCGGACCGGAGAAACGCCGACCGGGGCAATGGACCACTGGACGGGCCGCCTTGCGCTCGCGCTCGGCTTCGTCCTCGTCGTGCTCGGCATGGCGAACAACCTGCCCAGCATTCCGGGACTGCTCGAACTCGTCCAGGCGGTGCCCGGCCTGGAGGGCATTCCGCGCCTCAGCAAATACAGTTCGGAATTCTTCTTCCCGCTGATGTTCACGCTGATGATGGCGGTCGCGCTGCTGGTCGTGTCGTTCGGCCGCGACTGGGCCGGCCGGTCGCCCGCGAGGCGTGCGTTCGGCATCCTGCTCGACCTGACGATGCTCGCCGCCATCCTCGGCACGGCGGTCGTCTATCTGATCGAGCACGAACAGGTCTGCCTCATCGACGAGATTACCGGCGAGCGCGCCCGGCTCATGGCCGAAACGGCCGCGCGGGCCGCCGAGTACAGGGAAATCTTCGGCATCGACCCGGTCGAGGAGTTTCCCGACTGCCAGTCGAACCTCGGCAACTGGATCCTGCCTTTCCTGCTCGCTGCGCTGGCGGTTTTCTTCATCTACATCGTCAAGGCCTGGGGATTTCCGATCATCGCGGTCGCCATCGTGATCGGGCTCTATACGGTCCTGTCCTCGGCCGCGTGGTATTTCGAATGGAGCGGCAACCGCTACCTGACCACGTCCATCGGCACGGAATCGGACGGCGTCCGGAACTATTCCGCCGGCGTCATCGGCGCGCGCAACGCCATCATCCAGGAATCGAACAGCATCCTGGGCCGGTTCCTCAGCGTCATCGTCAATATCGTGTTTCCCTACGTCGTGCTCGGCGCTCTGTTCGCCGCATCGGCCGGCGGACAGTCGCTGATCAAGCTCGCCTTCCGGGTCACGCGGAGCCTGCGCGGCGGCCCGGCGCACGCCGCCATCGTCGGCTCGGCGACCTTCGGCACCGTCTCCGGCGCGCCGGTCGTCAACGTGCTGGGCACCGGAACCCTGACCATCCCGATGATGATGCGCACCGGCTTCAAGCCGACCTTCGCCGGCGGCGTCGAGGCGGCCGCGTCGAGCGGCGGGCAGATCATGCCGCCGGTCATGGGCATCGCGGCCTTCGTGCTCGCCGCGCTGTCGACCGTGCCCTATTCGCAGGTCATCGTCGCGGCCTTCCTGCCGGCGCTGGCATACTTTTTCAGCCTGTTTCTCACCGTGGTGTTCGAAGCCCGGCGCACGGGGATGGCCGCCCTCGGCCGGGATTCCGGGGATCACGAACTGACGCGGAGAGACTGGACGAACCTGTTGATGATCGCCGGGCCGATCCTCGTCATCCTCGTCCTGCTGCTCAGCACCAAAGACGGTATCGGCACGGGCGTTCTGGCGTTTGTCGCAGGATACGATCCGGCCTCCGGGGAAGCGCTTCCCTGGTTTCTCGAGGTCGTGAAGAACGCGGCCGGCGATCCGGATTCTGCCGGCTTCTGGGCCGTCGTCCTGCTGATCGCCCTGCTGTTCCTCGATCCGGAGATCCGGCGCGCCCCGGCGCGGGTGATCCGCGCCCTCGCCGACGCCGGGCTGGTGATCGCACAGCTCTTCCTGCTGCTCGTCGCCGTTGCGGTCATCGACGTCTGCATCAGCTTCACGAGCATCACCGGGATCCTGACCATCGACATCCTGAACTGGCTCAAGACGATTTCGACCTTCAGCCTGTTCGGCCATGAAGTGGTCGTCGGCGGTTCGGTCTATCTCATGATCGCGCTCGTCGTCGCCATGTTCGCGACGATCCTGCTCGGCATGGGGATGCCGACCCTGCCGGCCTATGTGAACGTCATCCTGATCATCGGTCCGTTGCTGGTCGCGCTGGGCACCTCGCTGTTCACGGCGCACATGTTCATCTTCTACTTCGCGGTCGCGTCGGCGATCACGCCGCCGGTGGCGATCGCGGCCTTCGCTGCGTCGACCATTTCGAAAGCCGAGCCGCTGTCCACGGGGTTTGCGGCCGTTCGCGTCGGCATCGTGATGTTCACCATCCCCTTCGTCTTCGCCTTCTATCCGGAATTCCTGCTGATCGAGCAGGCTCAGATCGCGCAGTCGCTCGACGGCAGCATGAGCGCGGAAAAGACCTGGCTGCCGGGCTATGACGGCACGATCGATTTTGCCGGCCTGGCCTGGCTGGTCTTCCGGCTGGCGGTCGCCCTTTACCTGGTGGCGAGCGCGCTGAGCCGCTACGACCGGGCGCGCCTTTCGACCGCCGAGATCGTGGTGCGGCTCGCGCTGGCGGTTCTGGTGCTCGTGAAAATGCACGACGTGGCCATCGCCGCCCTTTGCGGCGCTGCCATCCTTCTGGCGTTCCACCATCTCGGCCTGCTGCGCAGGCGCGGCCCGGCCGGGTCCGGAGGTCGTGCGCGATGACGGCGCCGGAGCGGACCGATACCCTCTATTTCGAGGATTTTGCGCCCGGCACGCTCTTCGAATGGGGCGCGACGACCGTCACCGAGGAAAGCATCGTCGCGTTCGGCCGGGAATTCGACCCGGTGCCCATTCACACCGATCCGGCAGCCGCGGCGCAGAGCGAATTCGGCGGCCTGATCGCGAGCGGCTGGCAGGTCGCCGCCCTCATGCAGCGTATGCAGTATGAAGGCTACCTCAAGCGCGCGGCGCTGATCGCCTCGCCGGGTGTCGACGGCCTGGAATTCCTGCGCGCGGTCCGCCCCGGCGACCGGCTCTCGCTGCGCGTCGAGGTGGTCGAGTGCCGCCGCTCGCAGCGCCGGCCTGATCGCGGGCTGGTGCGCGTGCTGGCCCGTCTTATCAACCAGGATGGCGAGACCGTGCTCTAAAAGCGCGGCAAATCCTATTTCCGCACCCGTCCGGCGGCCGCCGGCGACCGGGGCGGCGGGGAGATCGAACGACGATGAACGGCGAACCCTATGTCAGCCCCTATGCCGGCCTCGACCAGGCCGGTCTGCTGCTGAAACGGGCGCAGACCCACGGCACGCGCCCCTTCCTGACCTGGGCGCCGTTCGACGGTGCGGCGAGGACCTGGACCTATGCCGCCTTTGCCGAAGATGCCGCCCGGCTGGCGCACGGGTTGGCGCGCCGCGGCGTGCGGCAGGGCGACCGGGTCATGATCAATCTGGAGAACGCGCCGGAATACCTGCTCGCCTGGCACGCGCTGGCGCGCATCGGCGCCGTCGCCGTCGCGACCAATGCCCGGGCCAGCGGCGAGGAACTGGCGTATTTCGCCGAACATGCCGGTGTCAGGGCCGCGATCACCCAGCCCGCTCTTGCGGCGCGGGTCCGGGACTTCTGCACCGGGCTCGACTGGCTCGCCGTCACTGCGCACGACGGCGGCGTCGAACCGCGCGAGGCCGACCGGCCGGCCAAAGAGGACCGGTTCGAGGCGCTGTACGGCGATGCCTCGAAAGCCCCCGCCCCGCCCGGCGACGGCGCCCTGCCGATGGCCGTCCACTACACCTCCGGCAGTACGGCACGGCCCAAGGGCGTCGTCTGGACCCACGACAACGTTCTGTGGGGCGGCCAGGTCTCGGCGAACCACGAGCGGCTTACGGAAGCCGACTGCCATCTGGTCACGCTGCCGCTGTTTCACGTCGTCTCCGGAATCTACTCGACCATGGCAAGCCTGTGGGCGGGGGCGGAGATCGTGTTGCAGCCGCGCTTTTCGGCCAGCCGGTTCTGGCCCGCGGCGGTCGAACACCGCTGCACCTGGGCCTCGCTGGTGCCGTTCTGCAGCCAGGCGCTGCGGCGCGAGCCGGTGCCGGAGCGGCACTGGTTCCGCAACTGGGGCCACGCCGTCCTCGATTCGTCCGTCGAAGCGCATTTCCGCGTCCCGCTCCTCGGCTGGTGGGGCATGACCGAGATCATCACCCAGGGCATTGTTGGCGATCCCGGCCTGCCCAAGCGCGACGGCGCCATCGGCCGCCCGGCGCCGGAATACCGGCTGGCGGTGCTGCGCGACGACGGCAGCCCGGTCGGACCGGGTGAGACCGGGGAGTTGCGTATTCGGGGGACGCCGGGCCTGTCCCTGTTCCGGGAATATCTCGACAATCCCGCGGCGACCGCAGAGTCGTTCGACGAGCGCGGCTATTTCATCACCGGCGACCTCGTGACGGTGCATGAGGACGGCCTGATCGGTTTTGCCGACCGCGCCAAGGACATGCTCAAGGTCGGCGGCGAGAATGTCAGCCCGGCCGAGCTCGAACGGGTCATCGCACAGGTCGACGGCGTCGGGGAGGTCGCGGTCGTCGGCAAGGCCGATGCGCTGCGCGACGAGGTGCCCGTGGCGTTCGTCATGCCAGAGAGCACGTCAGAGGGCGGGCCGGAGGGCGCGCCGGATCTGTCGGTGCTGATGTCCGCCATCGAGCGGCGCTGCCAGGCCGCGCTCGCCGATTTCAAGCAGCCGCGCGAGATCCGCTTCCTCCACGACCTGCCGCGCACCGGCGGCATCGCCAAGGTCTCGAAGCCCGAACTGCGCCGGATGATCGAAAGGGAAAGCGGCGGCTGAAGATGGATTCCTCCCCCTCTTCAGAGGATTTCTCTGCAAAACGCCGTGAGGCGGATCCGACAGGCAAGACAACGCGTCCCCCCTCCCCTTGGGGGAGGGGGGCAGGGGGAGGGGTATGCGGCCTCTGTTGCCGTGCCGGATTCGAACCTCGGTGCGGCGGCGGACGACCCCTCCCCTAGCCCCTCCCCCAAGGGGAGGGGGACTTGGTCAGTGTCCCTTTCCCAGAGGAATCCTCTGAAGAGGGGGAAGGAAGTTCGAAAACCGGATTGCGTGTGTTCCAGACCCCGATAGGGTCCAAACCGCTACGGCTTGGCGCAGTCCGGGAGCTTGTGACCGGCGGCCTCCCACGCCTCGACGGCGCCGGGATGGAACTTGACGCCGGCGTTGCACATGCCCATCCGCTTGTCGTCGACGACGCCAAACAGCTGGCCCCTTGCGAACGGCGCCTTGCGGAACATGTCGGGCAGCGTTTCGATCATCGCCGCGGTCAGCGCCCTGGCCAGGGCCTTCGGCATGTTCTTGTGAACAACGTCGCCGCCGGTGTTGGAAATCGACCGGAACATGTCGTCCTCGGAGATCACGTTCACGCCCGCGCCGTAGTGGGCGAGGTTCTTCTTCGGAAAGACCATCGCCACGTTGCCGGGCGCCCGGAGGAACTTCCGGAAGGCCGCGGACTCCATCTTGGCCTTCGGGATCGAGACCAGGTTGATCTTGCCCGCGGCGATATAGATCGGCAGATACGCCGCCGGATTGGTGCCCGGCCGCACGGCCGCGTCGACCGCGCCGTCGAGGAAGATCGAATCGGCCTGGCCCCAGGCGATCTGCTTGCCGGTATAGCCCTTGCCTTCGTTCATGCCGGTGGTCAGCCGGATCAGCGCGCGCGCCGTGTTCAGCGCACCGCCGCGCGGCGGGCCGTTGAAGATCGTCTTGCCCTTGAGCTTGTCCCAGCTATCGATGCCGGAAGCGGCAAAGGCGATCAGGTAATAGTGGGCGAGATGGTAGGGATAGAGCAGGCGGAGATTGCCGGCAATTTCCTTGCCCTTCTTCTTGCCCAGCCCGGCATAGGGGCCGAGCGCCCGGGCCATCAGGAACTGCAGGATGAACGGGCTGGCGGCGAGATCGGTCTTGCCCTGGGCGACCTGCAGGATCGACTTGGCCAACACCTTGCCGGCCTGGGCCTGGATGGTCGCGATCTTCCGTTTTGCCGCAACTTCGGCGAGATGCTTCGCCGCCATGTCGGTCGCGCCGCCGACCGAGCCGGATTCCATCGTCAGCGTCGGCGTCTGCGCCTGGGCGGAGGCGGCAAAACAGACCGCTGCACCGAAAAGGATCAAACGTTTCATGGGAGTCTCCTCGACTGCGTCAGTGATTCTATCGTCGTTGCAAATGCACGCTTGCGCCGGCCACGTTAGCACAGGCTGCGCGGTACCCAAGCACGCAATCCTGCGCGACGGACCGTTCCGCCCGACACGCCTTCTCTTCCGCCCTGCGCCGGACGGGGATACAATCTCGCCGCCGCCGCGTTTGCCGCTTCGGGCCCGGGTCGCCGCGACGCAGCAGTGCGGACCAAAAGGGAGGACCGGAAAATGACGGGACGGATCGTGACGGGACAATGTGCGGCGGCGGTCGCACTCGCGCTGGCGGCCGGCCTCGCTGCGCCGGCAAGTGCCGCGGAGTTCAGCCTGTCCTATTTCATGGGGCCGAAGCACCCGATGAACCGGGCGGTCTTCACGCCGTTCGCCCGGAAACTGGCCGAGGTGTCGGGCGGCAAGCTGACAGTCAAGCAGTATGCGGGCGGCGCGCTCAATTCCTCGCCGCCCAAGCAGTATTCGATCCTGCTCAAGGGCGTCGCCGACATCGCCTTCGCCCTGCCGGGCTACACCGGCAACCTCTTTCCGGCGACAAATACGGTAACGATTCCCGGCGTCTGCGCCGACGCGCTGGACTGCACCGAGGCGATGTGGCGGGCGATGCCGCTGATCGAGAAGGAATTCAAGGCGAAGCTGCTTGCGGTCTGGGCCAACGACCTGCCGGTGCTGCTGACCAAGAAGAAAGCCGTGCGGACGGTGGCCGACCTCAAGGGCATGAAGGTGCGGGTCACATCGAAACAGGACGTGCCCTTCATGGAGGCCCTGGGGGCGTCGGCTGTCAGCCAGCCGGTCACGGTGATCAACCGCAATCTCGCCAACGGCACGATCGACGGCATCGCCATCGATCCCTCGGCGGTCCGCTCGTTCAAACTGTGGGAACCGGCGAAATACATGACGATCGGCCTGCCGGGCTCGGGATCGGCCTTCGTCCTGATGATGAACCGGGGCGTCTACGGCAAGATGAGCGCGCAGGAGAAAGCCTGGGTCGATGAAGCCTCCGGTAAGTGGCTCTCGCTCTCCGGCGGTGGCGCCTACAAGAAGGCGGCACGGGCCGGAATTGCCTTCGCAAAGCAGAAAGGCGTCGAGATCATCACGCTTTCGGATGCCGAACGGGCCAGGGCCAACGCCGCAATCGCCGAGGCGATGGCGGCGTTCCGCGCCAGGAAGATGCGCGGCGGCAGGACCGGCGGCGAAGTCTATGACACGATGACCGGGAAGTAGGGCGCCATCTTCCGGACGGTCCTCAACAGGCTGGACCGCTTCGCCGGCGCTCTGGCCGTTATCGGCGGGGCGGCCGTCGTCTTCCTGGTCGGGCTGACGGTCGTCTCGGTCGTCTGGCGCTATATCCTGAACGATCCGCTGTTCGGCATTACCGACATTTCGCGCATGTCGCTGGCGGTGATCGTCATGGGCGCGCTGGCCTATGGCGGCCGGCAGGGCGGCTTCGTCCATGTCGATATCCTCGCCGCGGTCGGCGGACGCCGGGTGACCCGTTTCACCGACATAGCCGTGCGCCTGATCGGCATCGTCATCCTCGCGCTCGCGACATACGGACTGCGCGAGGAGGCGCGCTGCGGCTTCGAATGCGGCGAGTTCACCGACAATCTCGAGATCGTCCACACGCCGTTTTACTGGATGCTGACGATTGCGATGGCGACCTACGCGCTGATGCTGGTCTGCGAGCTCGCCATCGGCCTCATGGAATTCGACGCCGAGCGCGACCCGTTCGAACATGAGTGACGGTGAGTGACCGGGGATGAGCAATATCGAGATCGGCCTCGCCGGCTTCGCCGCACTGTTTGTCCTGCTGGGTCTGCGCATGCCGGTCGGCACGGCGATGCTGGCGGTCGGCGTCGCCGGCATCTGGTCGATCCATCCGCGTGGCGGCGAAGCGGCCGTCGCCACCCTGGGCGGCGAGATTTTCTCGGTCTCGACCATCTACTCGCTGACCATCCTGCCGCTGTTCATCCTGATGGGGAACCTGGCCGGCATCTCGGGCATGAGCCGCGACCTCTACGATGCGGCGCACGCTTGGTTCGGCCATCTGCGCGGCGGGCTGGCCTCGTCCACCATCGTCGGCTGCGCCGGCTTCTCGGCCCTGTCCGGCTCGTCGCTCGCCAGCGCCGTCACCATGGGCCGGGTCGCTTTGCCGGAAATGCGGCGCTACCGCTACGACAACGCGCTCGCCACGGGCTCGATCGCGGCGGGCGGCACGCTCGGCATCCTGATCCCGCCGTCGGCCGGCTTCGTGATCTACGCCATCCTGACCGAGGAGAGCATCGGCCGGCTGTTCATGGCCGGCGTGCTGCCGGGCATCCTGCTGTCCGGCCTGTTCATCCTGGCGATCTGGATGCTGGTCCGGCTGAAGCCGGAGATCGCGCCGGCCTCCGCGCGGGCGCTGCCGCTCGCCGAGCGGCTCGGCGCGATCCGGCGGGCGGCCTGGATCATCGGCATCGTCGGCGTGACCATCGGCGGCATCTACGGCGGCGCCTTCGACGCGGTCGAGGCCGCGGCCGTTGGCGCTTTCCTGTGTTTCCTCGTCTGCATCCTGCGCGGCACGGTGCAGTGGACGGAAATGAAGGAAGCCATCGCCCACACCCTGCGCTCGACCGCGACGACCTTCTACATCCTGATGGGCGCGTTCGTGTTCACGCCCTTCGTGGCGCTTTCCGGCATCCCGTCGGCGCTGGCGGACTGGCTCGGCGCCCTGAACGCCGACCCGTACCTGATCCTCATCCTGTGCCTCGGCTTCTTCATTCTGCTCGGCACCTTCCTCGAAGGCTTCGCGATCCTGATTCTCGCCCTGCCGCTGGTCCAGCCGATCATGGAGGGCTACGGCTTCGACATGGTCTGGTTCGGCGTGATGATGGTGATCGTGCTGGAAATGGGGCTGATCAGCCCGCCGGTCGGCATCAACGTGTTCGTCGTCAAGGGCATCGCGCCGGACGTGCCGATGAACACGATCTTCCGCGGCATCTGGCCCTTCTGGTTCGCCATGATGCTGGTGATCGCCCTGCTCCTGCTGGCGCCGGACATCGCGCTCTTCCTGCCCAACACGATGTTCGGTTGAGCATCCTCTTTTGGCGTCGATTGAAATTCCGATCAGTATAATGGAATTGTACACACCGGCAGGAATCCATCTTAGCGGCCGTCGCATCGCGAATCGAAATTGTAAACCTGCGGGCCGCTGGTAGACTGCTCTCCGCTACAGGGCTGCGCGGTCGACCGGCCGTCTCCCGTTCGGACGGTTGCAGGGAGATACCGGAATGCGTACTGCAACAATTCTGCTTCTTGGCCTGACGTCCATATTCCTGCCGGCGATGGCCGGCGCGCCGCCGGCGGCGGCGCAAACCTTCAGCTCGGCGGTCGCAGCATACGAACGCGGCGACTACGCCGCGGCCTATCGGGGATATCGGCGTCTCGCCGAGCGGGGACATGCCCGAGCGCAGGTCAACCTCGGAGACATGTACCGCGAGGGAAAGGGCGTGCCGCGGGACTACGCCGAAGCTGTCCGTTGGTTCCGCCGCGCCGCGAAGCAGGGAAGTGCGTTGGCTCAGGCTAATCTCGGGACCATGTACCTGATAGGCCAAGGCGTACCGAGGAACGACGCCGAAGCCGTCCGTTGGTTCCGCCGCGCCGCGAAGCAGGGAAGTGCGTTGGCTCAGGCCAAACTCGGAAACATGTACTTGTACGGCCGGGGCGTCCAGCGGGACGACGCCGAAGGCGTCCGGTGGTATCGCCGCGCTGCGGAGCAGCGATATGCCAAGGCTCAGTACACACTCGGCCTCTTGTACGTAAAGGGCCAGGGCGTCCCGCGGGATGACGCCGAAGCCGTCAGGTGGACCCGCCGCGCCGCAGAGCGGGGACTCGCAGCAGCTCAACACGATCTCGGGATCAGGTACGCGAAGGGCCGGGGCGTCCCGCGGGACGCTGCCGAATCCGTCCGGTGGACCCGCCGCGCTGCGGGGCAGGGATATGCCAAGGCCCAGTACAGTCTAGCGCTCATGTACGCGACTGGCCGGGGTGTCCCGCGAGATAGCGGCGAAGCAGCCCGGTGGATTATCCGCGCCGCCAGGGGAGGGAATCCCAATGCCCTGCTCTATCTGGGGCATTATTCCGAGAAGAGGAAGAAGCCAAGTCTGGTTCAAGCCTACGCATTCTATAGCCTCGCGGCATCGGGCCCGGACGCGAAAGTACGCGGCAAGGCGGCGGCGAATATGCGCCGCGTCGGGCAACGCATGACACCGGGCGCAATTGCCCGGGCACGCCGGCTGGCGCTGGCATGGCGGACCAAGAATCTGAAGGCCCGTCCGGCCGCCGCGCTGCCCCGAAAGCAGCAAGCCCGGCCGGCGCCGCAGCGCCAGCCGGTGTCGAGCGCTCCCGGACGGGAGGAGAGCGAGGACGCCCCCGAGAGTTTTGGTGGCGACAGGTGACGCAGCCCGGCATGCCCGCTCATTTCGCTAAAGCAGGGGGCCGGCGCGGCCGGCAATTGCAGGGAGATGCCGGGACGCGGGCTGCAACGCTTCGACTGCTTGGCCTGGTGGCCTTGTTCTTGGTGGCAATCGCTGGCGCGGCGGCGTCGCAGACCCTGGACGAGGCGGTCGCAGCATACAAGCGCGGCGACCACGGCGCGGCCTTTCGGGGATTTCGGAGTCTTGCCGAGCGGGGAAATGCTAAGGCCCAGGCCGCTCTTGGGGTCATATACGCCAGGGGCCAGGGCGTCCCGCAGGATGATGTCGAAGCCGTCCGGTGGTATCGCCGCGCTGCCGAACGGGGACTTGCCGGTGCTCAGCTCAATCTCGGGTTCATGTACGCGAAGGGCCGGGGTGTCCCGCGGGACGATGCCGAAGCCGTCGGGTGGTTTCACCACGCCGCCGAGCAGGGAAATGCCGAGGCCCAGGCCAGTCTCGGGCTTATGTACGAGAACGGCCGGGGCGTACCGCGGGACCCGATTCTGGCGTACAAATGGTACAGCGTCGCGGCATCTGCCTTGAACGCGGCCGCCTTATTGAAGGCGGTGCTGGGCATGCGCCGCGTCGGGCGAGACATAACGCCGGGCGCGATTGCCCGGGCGCGGCGGCTGGCGTGGATGTGGCTGATACAGAAGCAGAAGGTCGGATCGGTGCCACCGCGCCTGCCGGCCATGCCCGGCACGCCGCCAGCGGCGCCGCAAATCCTCGCCGAGGCGACTGCGGCTTACAAACGCGGCGACTATGGCGCAGCTCATCGGGGTTTTCTGCGTCATGCCGAGCGGGGAAATGCCAAGGCCCAATACAAACTCGGGGTCATGTACGCAAAGGGTGAAGGCGTCCCGCGGGACGACGCCGGAGCCGTCCGGTGGTTTCGCCGCGCCGCCGGGCAGAGAGACGCCGAGGCTCAGGCCGTTCTCGGTGCGATGTACGAGCAAGGCCGGGGTGTCCAGCAGAGCATCGCCGAAGCCGTCCGATGGTATCGCCGCGCCGCCGGACGGGGATATGATGAGGCTAAGCTACGTCTCGGGCTTTTGCATGAGCGAGGACGGGGGGTCCCGCGAGACACGGTTCGGGCGTACAAGTGGTACTACAGCCTCGCGGCCTCCGCCTCGAACGTAACCGTACGCAGGGACGCGGTAGTGAACATGCGCCGCGTTGGGCGGCGCATGACACAGGGTGCAGTTGCCCGGGCGGAGCAGCTGGCGCGGGCGTGGCTGCTCCGGAAGGAGGAGGCCCGGGCGGCGCTGCCGCGCCTTCCGGCTTCAATCCCTCCCGGTCGCAAGGAGACAGGGGACGCTCCTGGGGACTTCGGCATCGACAGATGACACGGCCCGGCATGCCCCGCCCGTCCCAATAAAGCGGGCCGCGCCACCTCCGCCATGACGACGACCGACGACCGCTTCCCCGATCGTTTTGGGGCCATGCTCGGCGGCCCGATTTTGCCGATGCTGGTCAGGCTGTCGGCGCCGAACGTGGCGACCGCCTTTGCGTTTGTCGCCATGTGGGTGACCGACGCCTGGTTCATCGGCCGGCTCGGCATCCTGCCGCTGGCATCGGTCGCCCTAGTCTTCCCCGTCCATACGATGATGCAAATGATGTCGGCCGGCGCCATGGGCGGCGCGGTCTCCTCGGCGATCGCGCGGGCGCTCGGCGCCGGCGACCGGGACCGGGCCGACGCCCTGGTGCGCCACAGCGCGGTTATCGCCGCGGTCATGGCGCTGCTCTACTTGCTGGTCTTCGGCCTGCTCGCCCGGCCGGTCTTCGCGGCGCTCGGCGGCACCGGCGCCGTGCTGGACGGCGCCGTCGACTACGCCGTCATCATCTTCGCCGGCGGCATTACCATGTGGGTCGCCAACCTGTTTGCCGCGGCGATCCGCGGCACCGGCGACATGACCACGCCGGCGATATGGTTTTGCGCCGGGGCGCTGCTCCATGCCGTGCTGTGCGGCGGGCTCACGCTCGGCTGGGGGCCGCTGCCGCAGCTCGGCCTGGTCGGGCCGGCGGTTTCCGTCACCGCAGCCCACGGCCTGATCGCGCTGATGCTCGGCCTGAACCTCCTGCGCGGCGCCAGCGGTGTGCGGCTTCGCGTCTGGGGAAAGCTGACCGGCGAGATGTTCCGCGACATCCTGAAGGTCGGCCTGCTCGGCTGCGGCAACTCCGTCGTGAATATCGGTACGGTCCTGATCGTCACCCGGCTGGTCGCGGAGCTCGGCGCCGAAGCGCTGGCGGGCTACGGCCTGGGCAGCCGGCTCGAGCTGCTGATCGTCCCGCTCGCCTTCGGCATCGGCGGCACCCTCACCACCTCGGTCGGCGCCAACTTCGGCGCGCGGCAGTTCGGCCGGGCGCGCCGCATCGCATGGACCGGCGCCGTGATCGCCGGCGGGGTGACGGGCGCGATCGGCCTCGCTGCGGCGCTGTGGCCGGCGCTGTGGCTCGACCGGTTCACCGCCGACGCCGCGGCCTACACCTTCGGCGCGCAGTATCTGCACATCGCCGGGCCGTTCTACGGCTTCTTCGGCCTCGGCATGGCGCTCTATTTCGCCGCCCAGGGCACGGGCAACATGGTGCTGCCGGTGACCGCCGGCGCGATCCGGCTGGCCGTGGCGGGCGGCGGCGGCGCCATCGCCGTGCTGTGGTTGGGCGGCGGGCCGGCTTCGCTCTACGCCTGCGTCGCGGCCGGCCTGTTCTGCTTCGGCGCCCTGGTCGCCGCCTCCCTGTTCGGCCGGATCTGGAACCCGCGGGACGGCGGGCAGGGATAGCGGCCCGGCCGAACGCCGGGGCCATTGACGCCCGCGGCGGCAAAACCGATATTCGGGTAAGTACTTAAGTAAGTAAGTCAGTACTATTAAAGGGACCGGTTATGTCGGCGACACGGGACCGTCTGGTGCGCGAGGCGGCGGCGCGGGGCAAATATGCGCCGCTCTACCGTCATCTCCTTGCGATGGCCGGGCCGGACTGGCGCACGAGCTTCGCGGAAGTCGAGGCCGTGCTGGGTTTCCGCCTGCCCGATTCGGCGCGCCTGCACCGGCCCTGGTGGGCCAATTCGGCCAAGGGCAACGGCCACAGCCACGCGCTCGCCTGGCAGGCCGCCGGCTGGAAGACGGGAGAGGTCGATCTCGACGCCGAAACCCTGATGTTCGCCCGCGAGGACGAACCGGCAGAACGGCCGGCCGAAGCGGAGCGCAAGAAGAAGTTCGATATCGACCGGGACTGGCCGGTCATACGCGGCGGTTCCTGGCCGCCGGGATTCACGGTCAGCCGGGAGCAGATCTACGACGAGTTCGGGCGCCTGACCGGCGGCCCGCAGGACGATATCGCGGACGATCGCTAAGGCGCGATGTTCTTCGATACCAATGTGCTGGTTCGATCCCGTTTCGAAGCCGCTCCAGGTAACGCCGTCGCCCGTCACTGGATGAAGGAAACGAGCGACAGCGGCGAAACGTTTCGCATAAGCCGGCAGATCGTTAGGGAATACCTGGCCACGGTAACCCGTCCGCAATCCTGGTCGGCGGCGGTACCGATGGAATCGGCGCTGGCGCAGGTCGCCGAACTTGAAGCGAAATTCGAGATTCTGGAGGACGGGCCGCGGGTTGCGGAAAGGCTGGCCATGCTGTGCCGCGAGGTGCCGCTGGGCGGCAGGCAGATTCACGACGCCAACATCGTCGCCACGATGCTGGCCCATGGCGAGCGCCGGCTGCTGACCTTCAACGCCGCCGATTTCCGCCGCTACGGCGAACGGATCGAGATGGTGGATATGGGGATGGCAATATGACCGGACCGAGTGCGCCGGCCGCGGCGCTCGAAGCAAAGCAAAGAGTGGAACTGGGCCTCGAAGCGCTGCGAAGAGGACTCGGTCCCTATGTCGCCACGCGCATGGAGCGCCGCTACGGCCAGCACTGGCGCAGCTTTGCCAAGCGCGCACGGGGCGGCGACCCCGACGAGAGCCTCGACGCCTATGCGCTTCTAGGCACCGTGATCGACCGCTGGAGCGAAATCTTCAAGGACGATGCGAAGCTGAGGCGAGCCCGAAGCTTTGTGTCGCTCGCAATGGACGCCCGCAACCGCGTGGCGCATTTTTCCGGAGAGATGTCCGGCCGGGAGGCGCTGCGGTATCTCGACGCCATGCGGGAGGTATCGGCCGCCGTCGGCGCCGTCCGGCACGCCGATGTCATCGAGCAAATCTATGAAGACCAGCGCAGGGCGGACAACACGAAAACCGGCCCCCCTCCTGTGGCACCGGCCTCCGGGGAAGCTGTCGGCGAGCGGAGAGAGGCCGGACGGATGCATGGACCACCCGCCGGCGCCGTCTCACGCGCTTCGTTTCGCAGCCGGAGCGCGATCGGCAAATACGAGCCGCTTTTTCACCACCTGACCGCTCTTGAAGTGGCCGAATGGCACGCTTCATTCCGTGAAATCGAAGCCGTGCTGGGCTTTGCATTGCCGGCTTCGGCCCGCCGCCACCCCGCCTGGTGGAGCAACCAGAAAAGCGGCGCCGGCCCGATACAAAGCCGCGCATGGCAAGAGGCAGGGTGGCGAACCGGAAGCCTAAACCTGGCTGTAGAAACGATTGTGTTCGAACGCGCCTGGAGCGCACAGGGCGACGGTCAGCCGAACAGGTCGGCATGAGTGCCGGTCCGAATCAGTACAAGACTGTCATCGTCGATGCGCCAAATCAGCAGCCAGTCCGGCTCGATGTGGCACTCCCAAGCCCGGAACCAATCGCCGGAGAGACGGTGCATCCTGTTCCGGGGAGCGAGCGGCTCTCCGGCCGACAGTCGCTCAACGACCTGCCAGAGTTTTTCGAGATTCTTGCCGCGTTTTTTGGCCAGCTTTAGGTCTCTCTCAAACCGCCGGGTCGTTTGCAGCCGCATGCATTAATCGTGCGCGGCCTTGAGGTCTTCAAGCGAGCCGTATTCGGTCAGATTCTCGCGTTCCTCGGCCTGCCGGAGCGCCTCACGGGATTCGGCATTCGGAATCTTCACCGCGAACGGCAGGCCATTTTGCAATGTGACCTGTTTGTAGAACAGCCGGATCGCTTCGGTTGCTGTCAGTCCCAGCATCGAGAACACGGCCTCGGCGTCATGTTTGAGTCCGGGTTCAACACGGGCGCGGATTGTGTCTGTCTTCGCCATCGACTTGCACCTCCATCCAATTTGTACCACAAATGGGGAGCAATACAAAGCAGCGACGCGCCGTATCAAACGGCGCCCTGCGGCGGGACGGATGCGAAGTCGAGGCAGCCAGCCTCTCGCCGGGGAAGGCTCGCCCGATTAGGCAACCGGACCGGTTAAGACGTCGGAGATCCCGGCCACGGGCAGCACCGTCACCGTCTCGTCGAGCTGGTACCGATCGGAGCCGGGATAGACGATCCACACGTGCTGCAAGGGCAGATCACGCAGCACGGCGCGAAGGCTCTTCGTCATCCTGGGCGCATCCTGGTATTTGAACTCCATTCCCCACAGCGCACCGTGCGCCTGCCACACCAGATCCAGCTCCGCGCCCGTATGGGTGCGCCAGAAGTAGGGGCGGGCCACATCCATCAGGCGGACTGCCTGCTCCATGGCGAAGCCCTCCCACGATGCGCCGAGCTTCGGGTGGGACTCCAACTGCAGGGGTGTCGCGATGGTGTGCAGTGCGTGAAACAGACCGCTGTCCCGGATGTACAGCTTGGGCGCCTTTACGAGTCGCTTGCCGACGTTCGCGTGCCACGGGGGCAGCAGGCGGATCATGAATGTTCCGCTCAGGATTTCGAGATAGCGACGAACCGTGTGATCGGAGACGCCAAATGACCGGCCGAGCTCGGAAAGATTGAGCGTCTGGCCGTGGTAGTGGCTCACCATTACCCAGAATCGGCGCAGGGTCTCGGCTGGAATGGAGATCCCGAGAGCGGGGATGTCGCGTTCCAGGTGGCTGCGGATGAAGTCTTCCCGCCAAAGACTGGAGGCCTTGTCGCCTTCGGACAGATAGCTTCGCGGGAACCCTCCCCGCAGCCACAGCTTGCGCCATTCGCTGACGCCGGTCTCGTCGACCGCCAAGGGGCCGAGGTCGTGGTACGCGACCCGTCCGGCGAGACTCTCGGAAACCTCCTTAACGAGATCCGGCGAGGCGCTGCCGAGCAGCAGGTATCGTGTGGCCGGTTGGCGATCAGCGAAGACGCGGAGTAACGGAAAGAGATCCGGTTTGCGCTGGACTTCGTCGATTACGACGGTGCCATTCAAACCTTCCAGGGCGGTTTGCGGCGCATCCAGCCGGGCCAGGCTCCTCGGGTCTTCGAGGTCGAAGAAATGCTCCGCCTCCAATGATCGGGCCAACGTCGTTTTGCCACACTGCCGGGGACCGAGGAGTGCCGTGATGGGCGAGCGGCGGAGCTTGGCTCGAACGGATCCCAGCTCCCTTGGGCGAGGCAGGTAACGCATGGAGATATGGTAGCATGCATACCTGAAAAATCGAATATTTTATTCGAATTTTCAGGTATGCATGCGCTCGGAGCAGAATAGCGGCCGGCTGCTGTGCCGTAGATCGACGACGACCTGATCCGGGTCAAATCCTCGCGTTCCGCGGCCTGCCGGGCGCGTCGCGGGTCTCGATATTGCGAAGATTCGCCGCGAACGGCGCGGCGCCTCAACCCCGCCTGCCCTCAATGCGCGATGTCCTTGCGGATTTCGTAGTGGTCGCCGCCGAAGTCGCCGAACATGCTCTTCACCTTCGGATGGCCGACCGGCTTGCCGCTGTCGTCGGGCACCAGATTCTGTTCCGAGACATAGGCCGTGTAGGTGGTCTCCGCATTCTCGGCGAGCAGGTGGTAGAAGGGCTGGTCCTTGCGCGGGCGGACCTCCTCGGGGATCGACTGCCACCATTCCTCGGTATTCGCGAACTCGGGATCGACATCGAAGATGACGCCGCGGAAAGGGTAGAGCCGGTGCCTGACGACCTGGCCGATGGCGAATTTGGCGATGATATGCATGGTTCCGGCCCGGTGCTGCGGCGCTGCCGCCGTTCTTCGCTCGATTACAACGATGGGGCGCGCCGCCGCCCGCCACGGCTCCACGCACTTTGCCACTGTGACCGGGCCATTGTGACCGGGAACGCCCGCGCGCGCAAACCCCGATACGTCGGATGCGAAAACGGCGGCCGGCGGACCGGGCGCCGGCGCAGGCCGAAAGGGGAAGCCCACGCTATAGCGCGTCGCGGATCTCCCAGAGTTCCGGAAAGAACTTGTGGCTGGTGACATTCTGCAGCCAGCCGACGCCGGCGGACCCGCCCGTTCCCGGCTTGAAGCCGATGATCTTGTGGACGGTGACGAAGTGACGCCAGCGATAGATGGAATAGGCTTCGTCCAAGCTTACCAGCGCCTCGGCCAGCCGGTATTCGGGGTTTTCCGCAGTCGGCGTCCGGTAGACCTCGAGCCATGCTTGCCGCACCGATTCGTCGGACGCGTATGGCTCGGTCCAGTCCCGGTCGAGCATGGACCGGTCGATTCCGTATCCCCGCCGCTGCAGGTACCTCAGAACCTCGTCGTAGAGACCGGGGCTTTCGAACGCCTCTTTGATTGCCGGCCAGACATGGGGGACGTTCCTGTGCGCGGCGGCCAGCCGGGCGTCCTTGTTGCCGAGAATGAACTCGACATGGCGGTACATGTAGGACAGCTGCCCCGAAGCCGTCGACAGATAGTCCCGGAACTGGTTGAAGCCTTCGGAGGTGATGGTTCCGAGCACGTTCCAGGAGTTCGCGATGTAATCGACATAGGCCTTGCAGCGCGACAGGATCTGGAGCGCGTTCGCGACGTTGTCCTGCCTCAGCTGTTCGCGCGCGTTGACCAGCTCCATGTGCAGCCCGCGGAACAGCAATTCCTTGCACTGCCCCATGATGTAGAAGCACATCTCGTCGTAGCCCTCGCTGCGCAGATGCTGCAGGGAGTGCATCAGGTCCAGCGACTGGTAGTCGATATAGGGATTTGACCGGCCTTCGTGTTCGATCCGCGGCGCGCCGCCGGTTTCTTCGACCGCCCTGGCCCTTTCCTCGTCGCTCGACCTTCCCATCGGCCGCGGTTCGATCGAACAGACCACGCCCTCCGGCTCGACGATTCTCGGGATGATGGGTTTGAAATCCGGCATGTTCAGCGCCCTTCCCCGACGAGGTCCAGAATGCTCTTTCCGAGTTCCGTGCCCGAGTCATACATGTCGTGCACCAGGTCGAAGTGCTTCCTGGACCGGCTCTCGAAGACGCGGACCGAGCGGGCCGGGCTCTGCAACCGTCTGCCGAACGCCAGGCTTTGCCGCTTGAACTCGGAGGTTTCGCGTTCTCCCCAGGTCACGACCGCGTCCGGGAACGCAGCCGGATCGAGAAGAAGCGGCGAGTTGAGGCACGCTTCCTCCACGGTCATGCCGACGGCGTCGTTGATGCTCGTTTGCACAAGCGGCTCCAGTTCGTAGACGCCCGATAGAAGAACCGCGCCGGCAATGCGCCGGTGGGTTCCCTGGGCGTCCCCGGGCGGCGCGCAGCAGCACATCGCGGCAAGATGCCCGCCGGCCGAGCTGCCCGCAACGAAGATTCGCCCGGCATCGATCCCCAGCCCGCCGGCGTGGCCGAACAGGGTCTCCAGCGCGGCGCGGCACTCCTGCACGATTTCGGACAGGCCGGCGTGCGGCGCAAGCGTGTAGTCGACGGCCGCGTAGGCGATGCCCCGCTCGCAAAACCTGTCGGCGCCGCAAAATGACTCGATTTTCGAAAGCTCCTGCCAGTAGCCGCCGTGAATGTACGCGACGAGCGGACAGTTCTTGCCGTCGTCGGGCAGGGCGATATCGATCGAGTTCGAGGGCCTGTCGCCGTAAGCCAGGGTCTCGACGCGCCTGCAGGCGGCGCGCGCCCTGTCGCTCCCGGCGCGATAGTCCCGGATGTAGGGTCTGTAGTCGCCACCGATAGCCGAGCTCGGCGAGTATTCCCGCTCAAGCTGCTCCGGGCTCATCGTGCGCCAGAGCGGCCGGTTATCGGAGACTGCCGCCATTTCCGGAAAGCGCGGGCCGGTCTAGAAGGCGGTATCGGCCATGGCCATGACCGGCTTCTTGCCGGCCTGGATGGACATGCCGAGCGAGGCCGTCTCGGGCAGCACCTTCTTCATGTAGAAGCGGGCGACGTCCAGCTTGGCGGCGTGGAAGCCGGCCGGATCGTCCTCAGCCTTTTCCAGGGCGGCCTTCGCGATGCGCGCCCACATCCAGCCGACCGCGACCAGGCCGAAGAAGCGCAGATACTCGCTCGCCGCTGCTGCCGGCTCTTCCGGGTCGGCCAGCCCCTTCTGCGCCAGCAGCAGGGTGATCTGCTGAAGCTGGCCTAAGGCGGCCATCAGCGGCCGGCAGAACTCCTTCATCGCCGGGTCGGCCGAATTGGCGAACAGGAAGTCCTGCACCGGATGGAAGAAGCGGCGCAACAGCCGCCCGCCGCCCTCGGGCATCTTGCGGCCGATCAGGTCGAGCGCCTGGATGCCGTTGGTGCCCTCGTAGAGCTGGGTGATCCGGGCGTCGCGCACGAACTGCTCGATGCCATGCTCGTGGATATAGCCGTGGCCGCCATAGGTCTGGACGGCGAGGTTGGCGGCCTCGAAGCCGTGGTCGGTGAACATCGCCTTGACGACCGGCGTCAGCACCGCGACGAAATCCTCCGCCGCCTGCCGGACCGCCTCGTCCGCGTGGCGCTCGGCGATGTCGATCTGCATGCCGGTCCAATAGGCCAGCGCCCGGGCGCCCTCGGTCATCGCGCGCTGCTTGAGCAGCATGCGGCGCACGTCCGGATGGACGAGGATCGGGTCGGCCGGCGCGTCGGGATATTTCGCGCCGGAGAGCGCCCGGCCCTGCGCCCGCTCCTTCGCGTAGGCGACGGCGTTCTGGTGGGCGACCTCGGCGAGGCCCAGGCCCTGCATGCCGACGCCGAGGCGCGCCGCGTTCATCATCGAGAACATGGCACGCATGCCCTTGTGCGGCTCGCCGACCAGCCAGCCGGCCGCCTCGTCGAAATTCATCACGCAGGTCGCGGAGGCGCGGATGCCCATCTTGTGCTCGATGGCGCCGCAGCGCACGCCGTTGCGGGCACCGGCCGTCCAGCCGTCGCCGTCCGGCTTCGGCAGGAACTTCGGCACGATGAACAGGCTGATGCCGCGGATGCCCGGCGGCGCATCGGGCAGGCGAGCGAGGACCAGGTGGACGATATTGTCGGTCAGGTCGTGCTCGCCCGCCGAAATGAAGATCTTGGTGCCGGCGATGGCGTGGCTGCCGTCGTCCTGCGGCACGGCGCGGGTGCGGATCAGGCCGAGGTCGGTGCCGCACTGGGGCTCGGTCAGGCACATGGTGCCCGCCCATTCGCCGCGCGCCAGCTTCGGCAGGTAGAGGTCCTTGAGCCCGCCGTCGGCCCATTTCTCGATGGCGTTGTAGGCGCCGTGGCTGAGGCCCGGATACATGCCGAAGGCCATGTTCGCCGAGCAGATCATCTCCTCGATGGCGAAGCCGATCGACTTGGGCAGCCCCTGGCCGCCGTAGGCCGGATCGCAGGTCAGCCCCGTCCAGCCGCCTTCCGCATAGAGGTCGTAAGCCTCCCGGAAGCCCTTCGGCGTCCGCACGGCGCCGTTCTCATAGGTGCAGCCCTCGGCGTCGCCGGGCAGGTTGAGCGGCAGTAATTCGTTCTCGCAGAGTTTCGCCGCCTCCTCGAGAATCGCGTCGACCAGGTCGGCCGTCGCCTCATCGTAGCCGTCGAGGCCGGCGACATTCGCCTCGTAGCCGAGCACGTCGTTGAGCACGAAGCGCATGTCGTCGAGCGGGGCTTTGTAGACGGGCATGGATTTCGATCCCTTTCGCCGGCGCTCCGGCCTAGTTGCGCAGCGGCTTGCCGGTGTCGAGCATGTGCTCGATGCGGGCGAGCGTCGGCTCGGTTTTCAGCAGTTTCATGAAACTCTCGCGCTCCAGGGCGAAGAGCCGGTCTTCCGAGACGGTCTCGGTCACGTCGGTGGCGCCGCCGGTGAGCACCGTGGCGATCTCGCCGGCGACGGTGCGGTCGTGCGGCAGCGCCACGCCCTGCAGCGCGAATCCCTCGACCGCCAGATCGAGCGCCGCCCTGCCGTTCGGGCCCGGCAGGTTGAGCTCGGCCGGCTCGGGTTTCTCGTATCCGTCCAATAAAGACAGGGCTTTCTGTTTAGCCTCGTAGAGCAGCCGGTCCCGGTTCATGGTGATGCCGTCGCCGGCGCGCAGGATATGCATGTCGCGCGCCTCCTGCGCCGACTTGGCGACCGCGGCCATCGAGATCTGCTCGAAGGCTTTGGCAACCGGCGGCAGCGGCCCGTTCGGACGCTTTTCGTCCTGCGTGTGGCGGACCAGCATTTCCTTGCACCCGCCCCAGCCCGGCAGCACGCCGACGCCGGCCTCGACCAGGCCGGCATAGGTCTCGGCATGGGCCTGCACCGCGGCGGCGTGGAGCAGCAGTTCGCAGCCGCCGCCCAGCGCCATGCCCGAGGGCGCGGCGACGACCGGGAAGGCAGCGTATTTCATCGCCTTCATCGCCTTCTGGCCGTTTTCCAGCATGCCTTCGATCATCGGCCAGACGCCGACATTGGCTGCGAACAGCGCAAGGCCGAGATTGGCGCCGACCGAAAAATTGCTCCCCTCGTTGTAGAGCACGAGGGCCTTGAATTCCTTCTCCACGATTTTCAGGGATTTCTGAAGCAACGTCACGACATCGGGGTCCAGCGCGTTCATCCGTGTGTGGACCTCGAAACAGGCCACACCGTCGCCGATATCCCACAGGCTCGCCGACGCGTTGCGCTCCAGCGGTTCGCCCGCGCGCTTGACGTCTTCCAGCAGCAGCACGCCTTCCGGCCGTTCGACCGGGCGGTAGCCGCCGTCCGCGCCGAAGACCTGCAGGCGTCCGTCTTCGACGCGGTAGAAGGTTCCGGCGCCGACCTTTTCGAGCAGCGCCGGCACCGCCCGGCCTTCGCTGCGCAGCCGCTCGGCGACGTAGGCCGGGCCGAGCCGGTCGGCCAGTTCGAACGGGCCCCGCTTCCAGGCATAGCCCAGACGCATGGCGGCATCGACGTCGGCGGCCGACTCCGCGATTTCCGGCACCAGGGCGGCGCTGTAGCCGATGACGTTGGAGAGCACCCGCCAGGCCCATTCACCGCCGGGGTCCGGATGGTCGACCAGGGCGCGCAGGTCCTTCGACCCGGCCCGCGCGCTCTCCAGTTCCGACCGGCGCGACGGCGCATAGTCGCCGGTCGCCAGGTCGATCGACTCTTTAACCTTACCGCCGCCCTCCCGGTTGAGCCGGTAGAAGCCGCCCTTGCCCTTGCGCCCGGTGTAGCCGTCATCGATCATCCGGCGGACCAGGGCATGGTCGCGGAAGTCCCGGACATAGGGATCGTCCGGCGGCAGGCTCTCGATCATGCTGGCGGCGACCCGGGGGATCAGGTCGATGCCGACCAGGTCCAGAAGGCCGAAAACGCCGGTCCTGGGCACGCCCATCGGACGGCCGCCGACGGCGTCGGCTTCTTCCACCGTCAGCCCGAGATCCATCGCGCCGTTGATTGCGCTCTGAATCCAGTAGCCGCCGATCCGGTTGGCGATGAAGCCCGGCGTGTCGTTGCAGGCGATGACCGTCTTGCCGAGCCGGACATCGCAGAACCGGCTGACCGCAGCGACGACCGCCGGATCGGTCCGCGGGCCCGAGACGGTCTCCAGCAGGCGCAGATAGCGCGGCGGGTTGAAGAAATGGGTGATGAAGAAGCCAGCCGCAAAGCCGTCGTCCATGCCGTCGAGCAGCCGGGCGAGCGGGATGGTCGACGTGTTCGATGTGACGGCTGCGCCGGACTTTATCGATAAGTTTATTTTATTGTATACGGTATACTTTACGGCCAAATCTTCTAGAACGGCCTCGACGACCCAGTCGCAGTCGGCCAACTTGCCGAGATCGTCCTCCAGGTTGGCCGGCACGATCAGTTTCGCATTGCGCGGATGCATGAAGGGCGCCGGGTCCTGTTTCAGCAGGCGCGCGACCGCGCCCTCGGACAGCGCGTTCCGGTTCTCCGCCCCGTTGGGCACGATATCCATCAGGACGACCGGCACGCCGGCGTTGGCGACCTGGGCGGCAATGCCGCTGCCCATCACGCCCGATCCGATCACGGCGACTTTCTTTATGTCCATTGCGAAATTCCTTCTCGCCGGGCGGGGCGTTGCCCGCCCGCCCTTTCGGGGCTACCGACGGTGAAGAAGGGCCGTAGGGGAGGGTTTGAAACCCTCCCCTACGATGCCGGCGGCAATCATGGCAGTCCGACCGTTTCCCCACGTCGCCCGCATTACGCCGGTTTCCGTTGTCCCCATGCGCTGACTCACCCGGCCGCTTCGAGCACCGTGGCGATGCCCTGGCCGCCGCCGATGCACATGGCGGCGACGGCGTACCGGCCGCCCTCGCGCTTCAGGACCGAGGCCGCCTTGCCCGTGATCCGCGCGCCGGATGCGCCCAGCGGATGGCCGATCGCGATGGCGCCGCCGTCCCTGTTCACCCGGTCCGGGTCCAGGCCGAGCTCGTGGATGCAGGCGAGGGCCTGGGACGCGAACGCTTCATTCAGTTCGAACACGTCGATATCGGCAGCATTAAGTCCCGCCCGGTCCAGCGCCTTGCGCGTCGCCTCGACCGGCCCCATGCCCATGATCTCCGGCTCCAGCCCGGTCGTGGCGATCGCCCGGATGCGCGCCAGTTTGGACAGACCGTTCCGTTCGGCGTAATCCCCGGTGCAGATCAGCGTCGCCGCGGCGCCGTCGGTGAGCGGCGAGGAGGTGCCGGCGGTCACCGTGCCGTCCTTCAGGAAGGCCGGCTTGAGGCCGTCGAGCGCTTCGACCGAGGTGTCCGGCCGGATGCCGCCGTCCTCGCCCACCGTGCCGCCGGCCGGCGTTTCGACCGGCACGATCTCGTCGGCGAAGCGGCCCTCTTCGCGCGCCTGCGCCGCCTTGCGGTGGGAGGCGACGGCGAACTCCTGCTGCCGCTCCCGGGGCACCTGGTAGCGCTCGGCCACCGTCTCGGCGGTCTGGCCCATGGAATGGTAGGTCTCCGGCCAGCGCGCCATCAGGCCGGGGTTGGGCGCCGGGTTGAAGCCGCCCATCGGCACCCTTGTCATGCTCTCGACCCCGGCGGCGACATAGGCCTCGCCTGCGCCGGCGCTCAGCAGCCCGGCGGCGTTGTGGATCGCCTGCATTGAGGAGCCGCACCATTTGTTGACGGTCGTGCCCGCGGTCGTCACCGGCAGGCCGGCGAGGAACACGGCGTAGCGGCCCATGTTCATGCCCTGCTCGCCCTCCGGCATCGCGTTGCCGAGAATCACGTCCTCGATGTCGGCCGGATCGACGCCGCTCTCCTCGACCAGCGCCCGGATCGTTGCGGCGGCGAGCTCGTCCGGCCGGACCTTCGCGAGCGCGCCCTTGGTGGCGAAGTGGAAGGGCGAGCGCTTGTAGCCCGCGATTACGATGCTTCTTTCCATGGCTCCAGCCGTTCCCTTGCGGCGCCGGGCGGTCCGGCGGCCGGTGAATGATCCCCTTCGGGCAGGGCATCCCCGCCGAGCAGGGCGACGGTATCCCGGCAGGCGCGCTGCAGCACCGCCGGGTCCTTGGTGACTTCCATGAGCAGGATGGCGCCCTGGGCGCGGGCGATCGCGTCCTCGGCCAGCTCGCCGGCGCGGGCGGCGCCGTAGCGGCCTTCGAGCACGGCGGTGAGCGCCGCCTTCCAGTCGTCGAAATAGCGCTGCACCCGGTCGCGGAATTCGGGGATCGCGTCGCCGATTTCGAGGGCCAGCGAGCCCATCAGGCAGCCGCCCTCGCGCCCGGCGAAATAGCGCTCGACCGCGTCGGCGAGGTTGCGCAGCCGCTGCGGCGGCGGCACCGCCGGATCGCCCGCCAGGCGGAAGATCTTCTGGCGCGAGTCGGCGATCACCCGGTCGAGCGCCGCCGCCGCGATGTCCTGCTTGCCGGCGAAATAGTGATAGACGCTGCCCTTGAGCAGCCCGCAGGCCGCCGCGATCTCGGCCACCGAGGTGTGGTGATAGCCCCGGGTGCGGAACAGTTCCAGCGCCGCATCGATCACGGCATCGCGGTCGGTCTTTCGCGTGGGCATGGGTGTGGGCGTGGGTTGCAGGGACGGCAGGTGCGGTACGCGAAAGCGACAGCGGCGACGCCTTCTACCAAACGTTCGTTTGAATATATTGGATGATCCCTTTGCTTATCAACCCCAGCGAACAACGTTCCGGATGGCCGGAAAGTTGCCGGCCTAGGTCCCCGCCGCCTCCACATGCTGCTGCATCAGTGCCGGGATCGTCTCCGGCGGGCGGCGGGCGAGGCCGCATTCGGTGGCGATGCCGAACTCCGGCACGACCTTCTCGGCCGCGGCGATGCGGCGGCGGGTGCCGGCGATGCCGCCGGTCGTGTGGACCAGGCCGAGATAGAGTTCGCAGCCCGGCTTCAGGGCGAGCCCGGCGAGCGGCGCGAAATAGGCGTCGTCGTCGCGCTCTCTCGGCACCGGCATGTGGACCCAGTCGATCGCGCGCCCCGCCCTCGCCGAAACGCCGTTGGCGACGGCGACCAGATGGCCGGTATCCGCCGGTTCGCAGAAATGCTTGTGGCCGGAATCGCCGTAGCACAGGTGGAGGCCGCATTCGGCGCCGGCCGGCACGAGATCGACCAGCCCGGCGAGGCGGCCGGTCATGCCGTCGACCGTATCGGCGCCCGGATGGCCGGGCATGATGCCTTCGAGCAGCGCGAACTCGACCGCCGCCTCCCACTGGATGGCCAGCTTCTCCGCCGGGATCGCGGCCACGATCCGCTCAAGCTCCCGGCCCATCGCCCGGCCGTAGGCCTGCTCGAACAGGGCGCGCGACGGCGGCACGACATAGATGCTGGCGACCGAGAGCGGCGTCGGCAGGCCGACCTGGAAGCGCACGCCGGGCGCGATGGCGCCATCCGCCGTCAGCCGGCCGAATGTCTTGAAGGAATCGATCGCCGCGTCGGCGTAGCCGAGGTCGGGCAGCTCGATGTCGTCGGCCGAGGTCACGCCCTCGACCAGCGCGTAGGGCGCCACCGGGACATAGACCGGATCGACCTCGACCGGCCGGAACTGGGGACTCTGGCCGATGCGCGCATGCTGCCACTTGATCCAGCTGTCGCGCTCGCCGACCTCGCCGTCGGGCAGGCGCCTGAGATGCGCGCCGAGATGCGCCGCCGCCGCGCGGAACATCTCCTCGGCGCTCGCATACGGCGCGCTGCCGACGAGATGGACGGGCCGGCTCGTGCCGGTGCTGCTCATGCGAAAGTCCTTCCGCTGTTGACCTGTTTCGAGACGCTGAGCCGGTTGTAACGGCGGCGGCATCAGCGGGCAACGGCGGCAGGCGCCCTTCGAAGCCGGTGTTCGACGCTCCCAATTCGTCATTTCGACCGACCGAAGAGCCTGCCCTGAGCTTGTCGAAGGGGAGCGCAGAAATCTTTCCCGCGCGGCGCCGGGACCGGAGCGCTGTAGCGGAAAGATATCTCCACTCCGCCCCGGACTTGTCCGGGGCTGCGGTCGATATGACGGGTAAGGATTACGCGCGAACGGTCTTGAAGTCTCCTCAGACACTTTCAATTTTTCCGATTTACTGAGAAGCAGGAACAGAGCCATGTGGAGCCTCCGTGACGCCAGGAACCGGTTCAGCGCGGTGGTGGACGCAGCTCTCGCCGGCACGCCGCAGGAGGTCACGCGACACGGCAAACCGGCGGTCGTCGTGCTCTCGGCGGCGCAATACCGTCACCTGCTCGCCGACGCGCAGGCGGGCCGGGGCTCCTTCGTAGATCATCTGCTCGCCTTTCCCGGCCTCGAAGAACGTGTAGCGGACTACTGCGACGAGGATTCTCTCTAGCCGGACTAGCCGGCGCGCCCGAAACCTTCGAGCGCCCGTTCCCCGAATTCCAGCAGCAGACCGCCGACCGCGGCCGGGTGGGTGGCGGGGGCCATGTGGCCGGCATCGGAAATCTCGGCGTAGACCGCGCCGGGGATGGCATCGACGATGCGCCGGGCCATGTCGCGCGCTGCCTGGGTCGTGCGCTCGGCGCTCAGCACCTGCGCCGGGCAGGCGAGCGCGGCGAAGGCATCCCGGCCGGTGCGGTCGGCCCAGGCGAGGTCGACGTCCGCCGCCATCTTTGCCGCCCGGGCGAAGAAGGGCAGCCGGGCCGCCGCCGGGATCGCGTCCCACGCGCCGGGGCCCTCCCAGTATTCGGCGAAGGCGCGCATCGCCGCGGCGGTGTCGCCGGCCGCGATCGCGCCCTGGAAGGCGGCGATCATGGCGCCGATCTCGTTCAGGCTGCGCCCGGCCGTTTTGTCCCCGCCCGCCCGGTCCGCGTGCAGGATGCCGACGATCACCGGCTCGATCAGGGTGAGCCCCGCCACCGTTTCGGGATGCCGCAATGCGTGGTGCAGCGCCACCAGCGCGCCGAGCGAATGGCCGACCAGATGGACCGGCGCTCCGGCCAGCGCCGCCATTTCCCGAACGACGGCGATCTCTTCGTCGAGCGGCGGCGCGGCGGGACCGGGCGGCGGCGTGCGGCCGTAGCCGCGCAGGTTGGGCATGAGCAGGCGGCGCCGGCCTTCCAGCCTCTCCGCCACGCCGCGCCATTGCGAGGCGCCCGTGCCGGCGCTGTGCAGCAGGACGAGCGGCGGCCCGGCGCCCTGCTCGCGGTAGTGGACGCGGGTCAGGGCTTCAGGCGCATCGTCCGCGTGCGCCAGGCCTTCACGCTCTCCGCCCGCATCGGCAGGCGGATATAGTCGCCGCGCTGCCACATCGGCACCTGGTCGAGGGCGGTCGAGCTGTTGAACCAGCCGTCCTGGCCGCCGAGCAGCAGGAAGCGGTTGTCGTCCATGTCCGCCAGGTCGGAGAGATGGCGCGCCTGCTGGCCGTAGCGCGTGTCGTGGCGCTCGTCGCTCGGGCTGTGGGCGGTCTTCATCAGCGTGTCGGACGAGCCGTCGGCGGGACGGTCGCCGAAGCGGTAGCGGTCGCCGATCAGAGGCGCGAAGGACAGGGGATGGCCCAGGCTGAGCCGGTGCATGTCGCCCCAGGTCGGGAAGTCGCCGAGGCGTTCGCCGGCCGCGTCGAAGGCCTTGCGCAGCATCGCCGCCGCGGCCGCGTTGTCCAGCGCCGCGAAATCCTCGATCAGCATGCGCTTGATCCGGGAGAAGCCACCGTAGGCCCCGGCATGATCCGCGCCGACTCTCCGCTCCGTCAGAAATTGCGAGAAATGGCGGTAGACGAGTTCGAAGGCCACCGGCCCGCGGTCCTTCGCCCGGTAATGGCCGTCCCAATCGCGCATGAGCGTCAGAACCTTCGCGCCGTCTGCCGACAACTGCGGCGCCAGCTCCAGTTCGCCGACGCGCCGGACGATCGCGTTGCGGACGGCAACCGAGGAGGCCATGTAGACGTCGAGTTGGATCGCCTTCATGTCCGCCATCGCGTGCTTCGCCCTGGCGGCGAGCATCTGCTTGATCCGGACGATCCGGTCGTCGGCGGAGAAGAAACGGCCGACCGGCACCGGCGCCTCCGCCGGCTTGTTGTTGGCCGAGGCGACGAATCCGGTCGCCGGGTTATATATGTACGGTAATTGCAGAACGTTCAGAAATCCCTTCCAGCGCCAGGTATCGTCGGCCGCGTCGAGGATGAAATCGGGCGGGAGCTTGTTGGGGCGCACCGGCAGGACCGTCGCCATCACCTGGCCGATATTTCCCTGGCGGTCGGCGTAGATCATGTTCTGGGCCGAGACGGCGAAATTGGCGAAGGCGCGGCGGAAATCCGCGAAATTCCGCGCTTTCATCACCTTGACCATGGCCGTGATCTCGTCGCCCCGCTCGTGGCCGACCCAGCGCAGGGCGAGCGGCCCGCCCTCCCATTCCAGCGGCGGCGCATCGGAAATCACCGGGCCGAGGGACGATTCCCGGATCTCCACCGTGTTGTCGAACCACCAGCGCACCCTGATCTCCTCGGTCCGGCTGCGGATCGCCGAGGGCGGCAGGGCGGAGATGTCGTAGAGATCGCTCGACGCGGCGCGCATGTTGGTGCCGCCCCAGGCGATATCGGCATTGCGGCCGACGGCGACGAAGGGCACGCCCGGGATCATCATGCCGACGGCGTGGAAGCCGGGAGACCTGAAGCCGGCGAGAATCCACAGGTTCGGCATGGTGGTGCCGAGATGGGGGTCGTTGGCCATCAGGGCGCCGCCGGTCGTGCTGCGCCGGGGGGCCACGGCCCAGGAGTTGCTGCCCGAGCGCGCCGCCGCGCCGAGCAGCCGTTCCAGCCGGCCGGCCCGGTCCTCCGAGCCGAAACTGAGCACCGAATCGCCGCCGACCGTCGCCAGCCGGCGCCAGAGCTGCGGCCAGTCCTTCCGGTTGCGCAGCGCCAGAAGACGAAAATAGACCAACCAGTTCACATCGGTGCCGGCGATGCGCCCGACCGTCAGCACGTCGCGCGCCGTCCAAGGCTCGCGCTCCAGGCCGAATACATGATACTCGTGCGGCAGGTCCTTCGCCGTGCGCTGGTAGTGGTTTATGCCCTGGACAAACCGGTCTACCCACTTACGGGTTTCCGGCGGCATTTCCGCCAGCGTCCGCTCGGCGCCGCGGCCGAAATTCAGGATGCGCAGGGCGTGGTCGATATCGACGGTGAACGGCCCGGCCATCTCCGAAATCCGGCCCGCCGCAACCCGCCGCAGCACCTCCATCTGACCGAGCCGCAGATGGGCGTGGACCAGGCCGAGCGTAAAGGCGAGATCGTCGTCGTGCTCAGCCGTGATGAAGGGCACATGGTTGTCGTTCCAGTCGATCGTCACGTCCGCTTTCAGGGGCAGACCTGTCGTCGGGAAGGTGGCGAGTCGTTCGTCGAGGCTCGTCGCATCGGGCAGGGGCCGCAGAACCGAGCAACCCACCAGCAGCGCGCTGAGCGCCAGGGCGGCGTATCGGGCGACGGTCATGCCGCTGCCCGGGCTTCCGGCTCGGTGAAGGCAAGTGCCGCGAGCAGGACTTCCGGTCCGGCGCCCGGCCTGTGGGCGTTCTGCGCCAGATAGCGCCGCCAGGCCCGGCCGCCGGGCACGCCGCGGAACAGGCCGGTCATGTGGCGCAGGATGCGGTGCAGCGGCACTCCGGCGGCAACCTCCCGCTCGATATAGGGCAGCATGGCGAGCGCCGCGTCCCGGCGGGTCTCGCAGGGCTGTGCGTCGCCGAACAACAGGGAATCCGCCCCGGCGAGGGACCAGGGGGTGTGATAGGCCGCGCGGCCGATCATGACGCCGTCGAAGGCCGCAAGATGCGCTGCGGCTTCGTCGAGGCTGCCGATCCCGCCGTTCAGCACGATTTCGAGATCGGGAAAGTCGCCCTTGAGGCGTACCGCCACCTCGTAGCGCAGGGGCGGGATCTCGCGGTTCTGCTTCGGCGTCAGGCCGGTGAGGATCGCCGTGCGGGCATGGACGATGACGGTCCGGCAGCCGGCGTCCGCGACCGCGGCAACGAAGTCGCGCAGGAATCCGTAGTCGTCGCGCCCGTCGATGCCGATCCGGCACTTGACCGTCACCGGCACCGCCACGGCGCGCCGCATCGCCCGGACGCAATCCGCGACCAGGCCGGGCTCGGCCATCAGGCAGACGCCGAACCGGCCGGACTGCACCCTGTCGCTCGGGCAGCCGACATTCAGGTTGATTTCGTCGTAACCGCGCCCGGCGCCGATACCCGCGCATTCGGCGAGCGCCGCCGGATCGGACCCGCCGAGCTGGAGCGCGACCGGATGCTCGTCCGGATCGAAACGCAGCAGGCGCTCGCGGTCGCCGTGCAGGACCGCCCCGGTCGTAACCATCTCAGTGTAGAGCAGCGCCCGGCGGGTGATCCGGCGCAGGAAATAGCGGTCGAACCGGTCGGTGCAGTCCATCATCGGCGCCACGCAGAGCCGCCGGTCGGGGCCATGGCCCGCCGGCGCCGCGTCGCCCCTCTGTGAAACCCCGGCCGCCATGGTGCCGAAGATGCTCACCGGAGGGGGCGGATTCAAGGCTGCGGAGCGCCGGACCGGCTTGACGATCCGGCTTTCCGGGCGCACGGATGCCATCGGGAACGGTTTTCCGGGGCGGATATCGTGGCGAGCGGGCGCAACTTTCTGCTGATCATGGCCGACGAGTTCGCCCGCCGCGCGATGGGCTGCGCCGGCCACCCGGTCGCCCGGACCCCGAACCTGGACCGGCTGGCGGCGCGCGGCGTGCGCTTCACCCAAGCCTACACCAACAGCCCGATCTGCGTGCCGGCCCGCGCGGCGATGCATACGGGCCGGTATGTTCACGACATCCGCTGCTGGAGCAGCGCCCAGCCCTATCGCGGCCGGCACGAAAGCTGGGCGCACCGGTTGCGGCGCCACGGCATGGACGCCGTCTCGGCCGGCAAGCTGCATTTCCGCCGGACGGAGGACGACAACGGATTTGCGCCGGAGTTGCGGCCGATGCATGTCAAGGACGGCATCGGCTGGGCGCCCGGCCTGTTGCGCGATCCGCCGGGCGACTATCCGGCAACCGCGGACCTGGCCGGCCGGGTCGGCGCGATGGAAACGGAGTATCACGCCTACGACCGGGCGGTGGCCGACGCGGCGACCGGCTGGCTCAAAGCGCGCGCGGCGGCCGGCGGACCGCCCTGGGCCTTGTTCGTCTCCTTCGTCAGCCCGCACTATCCGCTGGCCGCACCGCCGGCGTGGTTCGATCTCTATGCCGACGCCGACCTGCCTGCGCCGAAGCCCTATGCCGGCAACTGGCGCAATCATCCGGCCCTCGCCGAGACCCTGCGCTTTTTCGACTACGACCGCCATTTCGACGCCCGGTCGCGCGACGCCGCGGTCCGCAGCTATCTGGGGCTGGTCAGTTTCGTCGACGACCTGATCGGGCAGGTGTTCGCCGCGCTGGAGGCGGGCGGATTCGCGGGCGACACGACGATCCTCTTCACGTCCGATCATGGCGAGATGCTGGGCGACTACGGCATCTGGACCAAGCAGGTCATGTTCGAGGGCAGTGCCGGGATCCCGATGATCCTGGCCGGGCCCGGAACCATGGCGGGGACCGCGGCAGGCCGGACGGTCGATACGCCGGTCTCGCTGGTCGACGTCTTCCCGACCGTGCTGGACGCGACGGGCGCCCCGGCCCCTTCCGCCCCGCTGCCCGGCCGGTCGCTGCTGGAGGTCGCCGCAGCGCCCGAAGACCCGGACCGGCCGGTCCTGTCGGAATATCACGACGGCGGCTCGGTGACCGGCGCCTTCATGCTGCGCCGGGGCGGCTGGAAGCTGGTCCATCACGAGGGCTTCGCGCCCCAGTTGTTCGATCTCTCCGGCGATCCGGACGAACGGTGCGACCTTGCGGCCGACGGGGCGGCTGCCGATGTTCTCGGCGCCATGCAGGCCGGCCTGCGCACGATGGTCGATCCGGCCGCGGCCAACGCGCAGGCCTTCGCCGACCAGCGTGCGCGGCTGGAAGAGCTGGGCGGCGCCGACGCCGTGCGCGCGATGCAGGGCTACGATTTCGGCCATTCGCCGCCGGGATAGGCGGACCTGGCGTTTCGGGGAACCATCCCGGATCCCCCTTGCACGTCATTTCGACCGAAGTGCCGCAAGGCACTGAGCGGAGAAATCTTTTCGCCACGGAGCTCGGGTCCTTGCTCCGTGCAGGAAAGATATCTCCGCTTCGCGGTCCTGCGGACCGCTTCGGTCGATATGACGGGGAGGGTGGCCGCCGGGGCGGAATGCCGGGGTGGAATGCTTGTCCCGGCCCGTAAACTTAATGTAGCCTGAAAACGGTTCGTTCAGTTCCGGTTCGCTCTCTCGGGGCAAGATCGCGACATGAAACTGTCCAATCCCGGCCTGGAAACGACTGACTCGGCAGGGGACGTAGAGGCGCCGCTCACCTTTATCGTGCGCCAGAACGGCACGCCCTGTTTCCTGAGTTCCGCGCTGACCGGCGGCCCGCCGGAATACCGTTTCCGCACGGAACCGCGCTCGGTGACCATCCACGATGTCCGCTCCGAATCGGACCGGCTGTCGGTCGAGCGCGAGGGCTTCGAGCTGGTCCGCCACCGGACCGAAGTCGACGACCTGTACGACGACGAGGCGGTCGCCGGCCCCTACAGCCGCGAGGTCGAGGCCCTGTTGTGCGAGACGACCGGCGCGTCGCGCGCCATCGCCTTCGACCATACCCGCCGCTCCGACGCGACGGACGGCGCCGCCAATCCGGACGGATCGCGCGGACCGGCGCGGATCGTCCATGTCGACTACACCGAGGCGTCGGGGCCGGTGCGCGCCGCCGACGTCCTGGGCAAGGAGACGGTGGACCGCATTCTCGGAACCGGCGGACGAATTGCCGAAGTCAACGTGTGGCGCCCGATCGCCGGGCCCGTGCAGCGTTCGCCGCTGGCCGTGGCGGACGCGCGCAGCGTGGACCGGAACGACCTGATCGCCACCGAGCAGAAATTTCCCGACCGCACGGGCGAAATCTACATGATCGCCCACGCGCCGGAGCAGCGCTGGTGCTGGGTCTCCGGCATGACGCGGGACGAAACGCTGCTGCTGAAAGGCTGGGACAGCCTGGACGACGGCCGGGCGCGCTTCACGCCCCACGGGTCGTTCACCCTGCCGGACCAGGATCCGGAGGCGCCGCCGCGGGAAAGCATCGAAACGCGCGTCTATCTCGTCTTCGACGAACAAGAGCCGGGAACCGGCCGCTTGTAAAAGAAAGGACTGCAACACAAGGGAAGGAGCATCTGCCATGGCCCGCCACAAGCATGTGATCAACATCAACGATATCGAGCCGAAGGAAATCGCCGTCGCCGACAAGTTCCACCATATCGTCAGGGGGCTGGGCAGTTCGGCCGGCAACGTGGAGCTGGGCTGCAGCCATTTCCGGGTTGCGCCCGGAAAATACGCCTTTCCGAGGCACTCGCACATTCGCAACGAGGAGGCCCTGTATATCCTCGAAGGGACCGGTACCCTCTCCATCGGCGAAGACGATGTCGTGGTGTCGGCGGGCGACTACGCCGCCCTGCCCGTCGGCCGGCACCTGGCCCACAAGCTGGTCAACACCGGCGACAGCGACCTGGTCTATCTGTGCCTGTCGACCAACCTCATGCCGGAAATCACCGAATATCCGGATTCCGGCAAGGTCGGCGTGCTCGGCGGGGCGGACTGGAACCGGGGGCTTGCCGAATTCTACGAGGGCAAGGACATCCACGACGAGTATTTCTTCCGGTTCTACCAGGGCGACACCCACGTCAACTATTTCACCGGCGAGATCGACGAATAGATCGGGCAGTTCGCGAACGCCGACCGGGCCGCCGCCGCGGCTAAATCCGCGGCGGCCGGCCGCCTAAAGCAACCGGCCGGGCCACTCGCCGTCGCGCACCATGCTCTCCATCACTTCGAGCATGAGGGCGGAGACGGCCCTGGTCGCGCGCGACTGCACGCCGCGCACGACGGATGCAACCGATAGCTGCCAGGAGAGTTGCGGATCGATCAATGGCACCGCGGTCATCTGGCCGGCCGCGACTTCCTTCGACACCGCGAACAGCGGAAGGATCGTGCAATAGCCCTCGAAGACCAGCTCGATCATGCTGGGCAGGGAATCCAGGTCGATCCTGACCGAGAGCGCGTGGCCCGTCCGCGCCGCGGTCTCCTCGAGGACGAGCCGGATGGTGTGCGGCAGCGCCGGCAGCACCAGCGGCTGCTTCGCCGCCTCGGCAAACCGGATGGCCTTCATCCGCCGGAATTCCCGGGTCGGCGGACAAATGAGATACAGGTCCTCCGCCATGAAGGGCTGGACGTGGATCCCCTCATGGGACTTGGCGTCGTAGAGCAGCGCCATATCGAGCCGGCCGACATGGAGCCACTCCGTCAGGTGCCCGCTCATGCCCTCGACGACATGAAGCGAGATGCCGGGGAAGCGGTCCTCGACCGCGTTGACGAGCGGAATGGTCAGGCCGCGCGCGGCCGACGTCGGCAGGCCCAGCCGGACTTCGCCGGACGGGTTCGAGGCGTGATACTGGACCAGTTCCTCCGTCCGCTGGAGCTGCAGCAGGACCGAGCGCGCATGGTCGAGGAGCAGGCGGCCGACCTCGTTGGGCGTCACGCCCCGGGAATGGCGCGTCACCAGCTCCACGCCCAGCTGATCCTCCAGTTTGCGCAGTTGCTGGCTCAGCGACGGCTGGACGACGTTGAGCTGCTCGGCGGCGCGCGACAGGCTGCCGGCCTCGGCGATCTGCACGAAATACTTCAGCTGCTTGAAATCGACCACAACGCCTCGCCTCCGAGTAGCGTCTTCGAAATGCGACACGGGGGCGCCCGCCGGATACGCATCCTGCGGTTTGCGAACGAGCCGGAAACGGGAACGATGCCCGTTCGCACTCCGCCGGTCGCAAGAACCCAAGAACCATAGATACCGATACAATCGTATATCATTCGAAATGATATGAGAAATTGGAAAAACTGCTGGATTTTAGTGTTATGTTATAACATAATAATATCAATTCAAATGATATTAGATATTGTCATTATATTATTGATCGATGGCGTCGCCGGCGAATACACTTTGTCGTCCGGCGCGGTCCGGGGCGGCCAAGGCGTCGGACATGCGGATTTCCTGTCGGGAACAGCCGGTTCGCCCGATCTGCTTCGGCGATAGACGGCGCCTCCCGTGCAGTTGCCGTGTTGCGCCCCGCAACGCCGGGCACGGAAGTCCCGCCCGGTGCGGAGATTTTGAGGGAGGAAGCGATATGTCGAAACTTGCACTGCGTACCGCAATCGGCGGAGCGGCGGTCTTCGCCACCGCGATTGCTCTGGGAGCCGGCCCGGCCAACGCTGCCGAGGCGAACCCCTGTATCGGAAATTCCGGCCCGGTGACGGGGCCGGCGGCCTTCGGCGGCAAATCCATCAGGATGGGCGCCGAGATGGCGGTTGACGAGATCAACGCCGCCGGCGGCGTCCTCGGCAAGAAGCTCAAGTTCATCCAGTATGACGACCGCGGCGCGCCGCCGCGCGGCGTCGACAATGTCCGGCGCATCGGCCTGCGGGACAACTGCGTTGCGATGCTGGGCGGCTACCATTCGACCGTGGCGCTCGCGATGCGCGATCCGATCCACGAGATCAAGATGGTCTATGTCGGCGTGATCGCGGCCAACACCAAGGTGATCGAGAACGGCCGCAATCCCAACTACATGTTCCGCGTGTCGGCCAAGGACCGCTGGGTTTCCAAGTTCCTGGTCGCCGAGGCGCTCAAGCGCTCGCCGAACAACAAGGTCGGGATCATGTACGAGAATACGGGGTGGGGCAAAGGCGCCTATCCCAACATCCAGGCCGCGTTGCGCGAGCAGGGCACCAAGGAGGTCGGTGCCGAGACCTTCAACTGGCGCGATACCGACATGACCCCGCAGCTCATCCGCCTGCGCAAGGCGGGCGCCGAATCGCTGGTCATGTGGGGCCTCGATCGCGAAGGCAACCAGATCATGCGCAGCCTGCAGAAGATCGGCTGGAACCCGGTCAAGATCGGCGCCTGGGGCTTTGCCGGCAATCTCGGCGAACTGGCGGGCAAGCTGGCCAACTGCGCGCTCATCATGCAGACCTATTCCTGGATGGGCAAACTGGAGCCGCGGGCCCAGAAGCTGTACGCCACCATGCAGAAGCGGTACGGCATCAAGAGCCAGAAAGAGATCCGCATGGGCAGCGGCGTGGCCGACGCCTATGACGCGATCCACATCATCGCCAAGGCCATCGCGATCGCCGGCAGCTACGACCGGCAGAAGGTCTACGAGGCCATGTTCAAGGTGAAGCACAAAGGGCTGGTGATGAATTACGACCCGGCCTTCGAGCGGACGGAAGAACGCCACGATGCGATCCTGCCGAGCGCCTACAAGCTGACCGCCTGGTACAACGGCGAGCTGCTGCCGCTCTCGCAGACGCCCTGCAAGTAGACGGACTGCCTCCGGGGCGCGTCGCTGGCGCGCCCCGGGGTTTCCTCTGCAATTTTCCTTTGAATTCCCGCCCTTGACAGGCCGCATTCCATGAGCGCCGCCCTCCAGTATTTTCTGGCCGGGCTCGGGATCGGCGGCATCTATGCGCTGGTTGCCATCGGCTTCCACATCATGTGGTCGTCGGCCAAGGCCGTGAACTTCGCCCACGGCGACACGCTGATGCTGGGCGCCGTGCTCACCATCGTCTTTCTCGACCACGGGATTGCAATGCCCGTGGCGATCCTGCTCTCGATCGGTGTCGCCATCGTCTTCGGGGTCGTGCTGGAGCGGGTCGCCATCCGGCCCTTCGCCGACCACGCCGCCTCGATCGGCTGGATGCTGACGACGATCGCCATCGGCATCATGCTCGAGAGCTACGCGACCATCGAATTCGGCGCGTTCGCCCGGCCGCTGCCGTCGCCCGGCGTCGACAAGCCGATCATCATCTTCGGGGCCGGCGTCTTCATCCAGGAACTGCTGATCCCGTTCGTCGCGGTCCTGATCGTCGTGCTGCTCGGGATCTTCCAGCGCCGGACGCAACTCGGGCGCGCCATGCGGGCCGTCGCCTTCAACCGGGTGGCGGCAGGCATCGTCGGCATCAACGTGCTGCACGTCGCCATGTTCTCCTTCGCGCTCGCCAGCGCCCTCGGCGGCCTTGCAGGCATCCTGGTCGCCCCGGTCATCCAGGCGTCGGCGACCATGGGCCTGCTGCTCGGCATCAAGGGCTTCGCCGTCGCCATCATCGGCGGCATCACCAGTGCCCCCGGCGTCGTCATCGCCGGGCTGCTCTACGGCATCATCGAGAAGTTCGTCGACGGCTACATCAGCACGGCGGCGCGCGAGGCCGTGGGCTTCAGCCTCGTCATCGTCGTGCTGATGCTGTTCCCGCAGGGCCTGTTCGGACGCAGGGAACTCGTCAAGGTATGAGCCGGATCGCGCGCCACTTCAATCCGGCTTTCGTCGTCGCGGCAGCGATCCTCATTCTCGTGCTGCCGCACATCGCCGCCAACGAATACGAACTTCGGCTGATCACGCTCCTGCTGATTTACGCGATCATCGCGCTCGGCCTGAACGTGCTTGTCGGCCTGACCGGGCTGGTCTCCCTGGGCCAGGCCGGGCTCTACGCCATCGGCGCCTACACCGCCGCGATCCTCGCGACGCGGCTGGGCGTCGGGCTGGTGCCCGGCCTGATCCTGGGCATGGCGCTTGCCGGCGCCTTCGGCGTCCTGCTCGCCTACCCGACGGTGCGGGTGCGCGGCGTCTACCTCGCCGTCGTCACCATCGCCTTCGGCATCATCGTCGAGAATGTCGCCATCGAGTGGGACAGCCTGACGGGGAGCTGGGTCGGCATATCGAACGTGCCGGCGCCGACATTGCTCGGCCTGCCGCTCGACACCAACGCCTATTTCATCGTGGTCGGCGCGAGCGCGCTGATCGCCTTTCTCGTCAATCTGAACCTGATGAACTCGCGTTACGGCCGGGCCATGCGGGCCACCGCCCAAAGCGAAATCGCGTCGCGGTCTCTCGGAATCAACGTGGTCGCGATCCGTACGCTGGCCTTCGTCGTCTCGGCCATGGCGGCGGGCGCGGCCGGCGTCTTCTACGTCTATCTCAACAAGTATATCAGCCCGGACATCTTCTCCTTCACCGATTCGATCCGTTTCCTGCTCATGGTCATCCTCGGCGGGTCGGGGACCGCGCTCGGCCCCGTGGTCGGCGCGTCGATCATGACCTACCTGCCGGAATATCTGCAGGCGTTCGGCCCCTGGCAGGCTTTCGCCTACGGCCTGCTGCTGGCCGCTGTGATGTTTGTCCTGCCGCGCGGGATCGTCGGCTCGGTCGAACATTTCCTGTCGGGCCGCATGGCCGAAGCGAGACCGGACGCCGTGCCGGCGGAGCGCCCCCGGCTCGGCGATATCATCGCGGTCGAGCAGACTGACGGATCGGCCTGCCTCGACGCCCGGGGGGTCTCGGTCGCTTTCGGCGGCCTCGTCGCGGTCGACAAGGTCGACGAAACCGTCGATTCGGGCAAGATCCACGCGCTGATCGGGCCGAACGGCGCGGGCAAATCGACCTTCCTCAACGCGATTTCCGGGGTTTACCGGGCCGATTCCGGCAGCATCACCTTCCTCGGCCGGGACACGACGCAGCTCAACAGCCATCAACTCGCCCGCCTCGGGCTGGCGCGCACGTTCCAGAATACCGAACTGTTCTCGAACATGACCGTGCTGGAGAACGTTCTGGTCGCCTTCCACAAGGAATACCGGTCCAACATTTTCTCGACGATCTGCCGTCTGCCGTCCTTCGGGCGGGACGAGCGGCATTTCCGGCAGGCGGCGATGGACCTGATCGGCTATGTCGGCCTTTCCGCCTATGCCCACGAGAAAGCCGAAAACCTGGCGTTTGGACATCAACGGCAGCTCGAAATCGCCCGGGCGCTCGCGCTCTCGCCCAAGCTGCTGCTGCTGGACGAGCCGGCGGCCGGCCTGACCCATGCGGAGATCGAGCAGCTTATCGCACTGGTCCGCGAACTGGCGGCGAACGGCATAACCATCCTGATCGTCGAGCACCATGTCGAGCTGATCATGGAGATTTCCGATCATGTGACCGTGCTCGACTACGGCGAACTGATCGCCTCCGGCACTGCCGAGGAGGTGCAGACCGATCCCAAGGTGATCGAGGCCTATTTCGGCAGCCAGAGCTTCGGCGACGGGTTGGCGCCCGAAGCTCCAGGCGGGGAGGCGTAGCCGTGGCCGCCCTGCTCGAAGTGAAGAACCTGTCCGTGACCTACGGGCATGTCGAGGCGGTGCGCGATGTCTCGCTGCTGGTCGAGGAAGGCGAATATGTCTCGATCATCGGCAACAACGGCGCGGGAAAGAGCTCGACCCTGAAGGCCATCGCCGGCGTCGTGAAACCGGCGGGCGGCGAGATCGTCCTGGACGGCAAGCCGATCGCAGGCATGGCGTCCTACGACGTCGTGCGCCGGGGCCTGTCGATGGTCCCCGAAGGCCGCCTGATTTTCGCCGACCAGACCGTCGAGGACAATCTGTACCTCGGCGCTTACGCGCGGCGCGGCGGCGGCCGGTCTAAGGAGGTGTCCGAGGACCTCGAGCGCATGTTCGCGCTGTTCCCGATCCTGAAGGACCGGCGTCAGCAGCTTGCCGGCAGCCTTTCGGGCGGCGAGCAGCAGATGCTGGCCCTGTCGCGGGGCCTGCTTTCGCGGCCCCGCCTGCTCATGATCGACGAGATGTCCCTGGGGCTCGCCCCCCGGGTTCTGGAAACACTGTTCCCGGTCATCGAAACGCTGAACCGGGAAGGCCTGGCGATCCTGCTGGTCGAGCAGCTGGCCACGGTCGCCCTGCGCTATGCCCACAGAAGTTACGTCATGGAGGATTCACGAATTCTTCTCAGCGGCCCGTCCCGGGAACTGGCCAGCGACGAGCGCGTCATCGAGGCCTATCTGGGACGGAGGAAGGCAGGTTGAGAAGCGGTCGCGGGCCGGACCGGCACGCCGCAACGCGGCGGCGGACGGGAACCGCGCCCCCGAACAGGTCGGCGCCGCATGGGTAAGCGGCGCTAAATCGAGGAAAGCCCTTAACCGGGAAAGCCCCTAACCGGGAAAGCAAGGAGGTAAAGTCCATGTCGCAAATTGTCGATCTGACCCTGACGCTGGAAGACAACATGCCGGCGCACAAGCTGTTCCAGCGGCCGGTTGTCGTCCCGCATCTGACGCATGACCAGACCAAGTCGTTCAACCTCGGCGTGCCGGGCGACCGGCTGACATTCGCCACGACCTATATCGGCACCATCGACCACATCGCCACGCACGTCGACGCTTTCTACCACGTCAATCCGAACGGCGCGTCGGTCGACAAGATGCCGCTCGAGATCTTCATGGGTAAGGCCGTGTGCTGGGACATGACCCACATCCCCGATCTCGGCGATATCGACGTGGCGGATATGGAGGAAGCGGAGGCGAAGGGCGGCGTCAAGGTCGACGGCCATATCGTCCTGCTCAACACGGGCCTGCACAACCGCCACTATCCGGACATCAAGGTGGTCTGGAGCAATCCGGGGCTGACCGCGGAAGCGACCCACTGGCTGGCCGACCGCAACTCGACCTTCCACGGCGTCGAGGGGCCGTCGACGGACAAGCCGTCCTGGGACGAATTCCCGAACCATCGCGTGTGCCGGGACCGGGGCATCTCCCACTACGAATGGCTGATCAACCTCGAAGAGCTGGTCGGCAAGGGAGAGTTCATGTTCTACGGCCCGCCGCTCAAGATCAACAACGGCAGCGGCTCGCCGGTGCGGGCCTGGGCCGTGCTCGATTGAGAGCTCGATTGAGGGAGGGAGCGCGCCCGCCCTCGGGGGGGGGGGGGGGGGGGGGGGGGGGGGGGGGGGGGGGGGGGGGGGGGG